>JALLON010000023.1 GCA_027717925.1 Acidobacteria bacterium AH-259-G07
GGTTATTCAATCATCGTTTTTCAGCAAGTTCAACGGGAGCAACCGCCAATGGCGTCTCGATCTCCACCCTTGCGGCATAGACGGGAGCGATTCCATATTTGCCACCGGCTGCTTCGATGCGAGGAATGCCGTCGTTGTCGCTGTCGGCTTGGGTGAGATCGTCGTCGCCCGTCTCTTCATACTCCGCCTGCTGAATTCCGCTGGAATTGACGGCCTGCACCCAGAAGCGCTTAAAGCGTTGGTACTCGTTGACGTCCCCGGTGGCCAGGGTATACTCCCGCATGGCGCCCAGCGCTGCGCCCAAATTGAGCGGCGTGTAAAGGCTTACCTGAGCGCCCGGGCTGGAGCGATAGACACCAGTGGTCGGATCCCACAGGGTCTGGTTCATGAATCCATAGGCTTTTTTGGCCGCCCGGAGGTAACCGAGATCTCCCAGCTCGTGGTAGGCTGAGAGAAGTCCGCGAACCGCAAATGCCTGGGAGAGGAGCGTACCTGTGTTGCCAAGCTTTGCGCCCGTGACAACGTCAATGCCTTCAGCTAGGGAACCGTCGCCGGTCCGGATCTCCTCCGCCAGAAAGTGAGCCTGGGTCTCAAGGAGATTGCCAGCCAGTCTGGCCAACTCGGGTTCCGCCTCCTGGAAAACGCGGTGATAATTAGCCAGTGCTACTATCGTCATGCCGAGGTCAGGCACGGAGACAGAAGAGCCCTTCTCGGTCTGGGGTGTCCACTCGGACACGAGGACGCTTGTTTGGGGGTCCCCGTGCATGAAATCGATGTTTCGCAGCACCAGGTTGGCGAGACCGCGTGCCAGCTGCATGTACTTTCGCTCCATCAGTGAGCCGTCGTATGGGAAATTGTCACCGAAGACTTTGTTCCAGGTGGGGTAAGCCTGCTCATGGTAAGGATGGCCGGCGGGACGCTTGGGATCCATGAAGTAGAAATACTCGCTCAGTCCCCACAGCAGGGAAGCCTGGTCAAAGAGCCGGCTGCTTGGGTCACGCACTTTCAGTTTCTCAGGCCGGGGCGGAAGGTCGCCGATGTATCGACTCTTGACAGAGATCTGGTGGGGAAAGTAGCACAACTTGTCCTGGGGATGATACTCAAAGGGATTGACACCGGTCAGTTTCTTTCCGTCGTACAGCAGCGCTGCTTTCATCAATAGCATCTTGGACACGGAAGCGAGGTTGAGAATAGCTCCTCGGAAACCCTCTTCGGGATCGATTCCAAAAAATTTCCCGTGGTGAGTCTGGCGGAAAAAGTATTCCATCCACAGGACCGCCTTCATCAGGGTCTGGCCGACGCCGCCCATGTCCAGGAAGTGATCCATGCGATCGTTTGACCAGCGCAGGCTTTCAAAATTATCCCGGTAGGCGATTCGGTACCTGAAGAAGTCGTTACCACCTTCTCCAGCCTCATGTGTGGGAGGCTGGTAAGCGTCTCCGTAAAGCTGTCTCAGCTTCTTTTCCTTCCAAAGATTTTCCGCCAGCTCAAAGTGGGTGTCGTGATCCACGGGGCGGATCAGGTGGGGGTCGCCCGAAGCGTACTCGAGCATCAGAGGGGAGCCGTCCTCAAAGCGCCGCGGGAAGCCCGTCAAGCTCAGGTATGCCGGCACCAGGTGTTGAAAAAGCACCTCCTTATTGGAAAGTTCGTTCTCGGCCCGGTCGCGGTTGTACTGGGCGCTGGCCAGTTGAATGGCTTTCTCGGTGACGTAAGGCCCGTGTACCAGGGCCACACCCAGACGGCTTTCCCCAATCAGCGCCTGCATGTTGTAGCGCGAATACCAGTAAGACTCCACGCCTGTTATGTACTGGAAATCCAAGTCTTCCTTGACAGGCAGCCCCGCTGCTTCTGCCAGGCTTAGGAAGGGATCTGCCGTCTGGTTCATCTCATTGGCCAGGTACATGGCCTCCTTGGTGTAGAAACGCCGGTCGATCACCCGAGCCTTCAGTGGCGTTTTCAAGGTGCTGAAGGAGGGTTGTCTGCTGGCCGCTGAGCGCAGCGAGGCATAGATGTCTTCTTCTATATCCTCCAGGTTCTCCTGTAGCCCGTGGACCGTTGCGGCAAGCGACAGGGAGACAATGAGAAAGGCAAAGTACTTGTTCATGGCATCCTTCCTTTCAGAAAATAGTCTGAATTCCAAAAATCAAACGAAACGCCGGCGAGGGCCCCCGCTTTGGCTCATAGACGCGGAACATGGGTGATATCGTCACTCGCAGGCTCGACTTGGGAATGATGATGATCGACGGGGAGAGGAACATGATTGTGCCGTGCTCAAAGGGTGGGCGCGGCGTGGTAAACATTTTCAGAGTGCCGTCGGGATTCATGATGGGCATGTGTGTCACTGGGTCAGCCTCCGGATGAGTAATAAGACCCGGAAAGCGCTCGCTCTGCTTCTTCTTTCCAAAGAACGTGAGATCGAAGCTCAGGTGATCGCTCTTCAGCGGCGGTCGCACGTAGGAGACACCAAAGATTAACTCGTTGCCCGGTCGCACCCCCTTACCGTTCTTCTTCATGGCGCGGTACATCACGCCGCCATGAATGGCACCGCGGCTGCCGTTCCAGGTGAGCTGCCGTGTCGCCATTACCCCTAAATTGAGTCCCCAGCTACCAGTACCAGGCTGGGCCGAATTAGGGAGCCGTTGGTCATCAGAAAACAAATCCACCTTAGGCCCCCCTGCCGCTGCCGAAACAGGCATGGCTTGACCGTTCATAAAGATCGTTTGGGAATCGTTGAACTTGTTGTCGCTTTGGCCCGTGGGAAGTTGAACGCCAAAAGCCGTCGCTAGCGTAAAGCGGCGGTAACCCTGGTCAAACCATTTGTGCTTGAGCATGACCTGGGTGTCTCCCAGTCCAAAGGCGTGTCCTTCCATCGTCATCACCATGGGTCGGATGCGAAAGGCTTCTCCCGTTCCGCTGATGGTGGTGCTCTTGAAGGGCACAGTAACGCGTAGCGTATTGTTGGCGTCAAGCCCATAGAAGGCGTTTACACTCACGTGCTGGTTTTCCACCTTGAGTTTGTTAAAAAAGGCCGCATAGTACTCGTCGCGCCCGAAATCATTGTGATTGATAAAGCGGTCGTTGCTCACTGTGATGCGAAAAGCACGGGCCGGCAGCGTGTAGCCATGAAAAGGCGAAAAGGCGGGTTCATAGATGGGAGGGATGGCCGTGCGGAGTTGATCGACTAGGCGATCGCTTTCGTATCGGATGTAGTTTTTCCTCACGCCTAGATCCAGAAACCGGAATTCTTCATCCTGCGGATCAAATGCGTACGAGGCGGGCGTGCCCGAAGGACTAGCGGAGTCGAGTTCGAGAGGGACACCATTGCTCTTGGTCGCCTCCAACTCTTTTTTAGCTGCCTCTAATTCCTCTTCCTTTCGTCTTAGCGCTTGGCGCACTTCGGAAAGCGAATCCTCCAGGCCGGCAATTTGCCGCTGTGCCTCGGCAAGCTCCGCGGAAGGGTCGGGCGCCTTACCGGCACCTTCCTTGCCGGTCGCTGCCCCCAAGGCTGAGCCCAGCATCAAGCAGCCAACGGACAATAAAGCACCAACAGTCCTTGCAAGCTTCCTGGTGTTTGCTTGCCTCATTGTTTTTTCTTCTATCCGATTCATGGCAACCTCCTTGTCAATAAGGTGCGATCTCCTTCCTCAAACTGGTGGTAATCAAAATCGAAAAGTAACAGTAGTCGTCTGGCCCGCCTTGATTGTGACCTCTTGCTTTTGCCTTTCTAACCTTCGCTTCATGTCGCGTACCGCCACTAAGGTATACGTGCCTTCGGGAACACCTTCGATTTTGAATTGGGAGGCTCCGGTGGAGCCCTGATGATCCACCGTTGAGAAAAAAGGGTGGTCAAATACAAAGACGAAAGCGGACATTTCGCGGTGGATGTCGCACAACACGAGGTATACCCCGGGTCTCGGGGGAGTCCAGCCATGCTCTCCTTCGATCCCCTGGACCACGTTAAATAGGCTCCTCCTCCCCCAGTACACGTGCACGTTGTGGCTAAAGAGATCGCTGTTTGCAAATTTCACCGATTGACTCTTTTGAAGGGGCAAAAGATGTGGGATGAATACCTTGTCCTTCTGGCCGATCATGGCAGGCTGCTTGCGGCCTTGATAGCCTCCTGTGACTCCTTCGAGATAAACCACTGTGTTTTCGTTCTTTGCACCCGAACTCAATTGGATCTTGCCCACCAGCGCCCCCACTTCCAAGTCGGCTCCTGTGAGTGAGGGAGCGCACACGAGAAGAAGAGCGCAGACTGTGAGCGCCAATCGCAAACTTCCCTTGGTGCTGTTATTCGATTGCATATTGGACCTCCTTGTTTTCACCATTTTTCCCCTAATTGGAAAACTCGGGAAGTAACAGAGAGACCCTCTGGGGGCGATCGACGCGAAAGTCGAGGAAGGTTTCTCTCTTCCCGATTTCTACTGTTTCTTGTTCCAGCACTCGTCCTTCAAACCAAGCCTGGACCACGCGCTGTCCTTCAGAAATCCCACTGATCGTATATTCGCCCAAGGCATCGGTGAGGGCGAAATAGGGGTTTTCCTTGACCAGAATGTAAGCGTAGGTAGATGGGTGATCTCTACAGCGGACTTGAATGACACCCGGGCGATGAAAACGGAGCGACTTAACAGGGCCCGTCTGGCGCATCAAGTTAAAAGCTCCAGCCTCAGAGATGGAAAAGAGCCGGCAGGGCATACGCTCAGTGCTGCGGAACTCCACCCTGGTGCCCACCACGATGGGAAGAACGTGGGGAAGAAATTTCTGGCCTGTGTGATCTAGATAGGCTGTCACCCGAGAGTGGGCAGGGATTTCTCGCACCCCCTCAACTGATACCAGAACCTCCATGGCCAGCTCATCGGAGAGATAGACCCTTCCGCTGATCTTCCCTGCCCTCGCAGAGACGGGAAGGAAGAGCAAGGCGGCGAAAATAAAGACGACTTGTGGACCTTTCACGTTTGTGCTTCTCCTGACCGTTCCCTAAGCAAGCTGGGGGCCAGAAACGGAAATACCCATCCTAATCTGGATAACTGATTGATTAAAAAAGAGATACAATCAAGAGATGAGGCTATCGGTAGAGCGGTCGAGCAATCGAGCGTGTACCCCGCTTGTCCCACCCCAACTTTATTGAGGGAGTGCTAACCCGTTGAAACATAGAAGGAAAACGTTACTGTGTCCCTTGAGACCCAGTGGCACGCCTGCGGTCCAGCCCGATGGCGCTCCAGGGGACTCAGTGCCTCGCTCCGTAAATACGGTAACGTTTGTAGTGGGCGCGACGGAGGCCCCCGCAAACGTGCTGTAGCGTACGTGGAGAAGGCCGAGGGAGCGCAACACTGGCAGGGCGGATGATTTCGTGGCTGCAGTAGAGAATTTATGAATGATCCGTCTAGGGCTAGGCTTTTCGGAAGGAGTCGATGTCAATGCCGAATTTCCTGGCCATTCGGTAAATCATCTTTCTGGTCATCCCTGCTTCCTCCGCTGCGGCCGACACATTTCCCTGATGTCGCCGCAGCAAGTCCACCAGAAAAGGTTTTTCCAACGCCAGTGCCTCTCGTTGACGAACCGCTTTCCAGGAGAGACCGGAAGGCGAACTCCCCACAAGTGATTCAGGTAAGTCCTCGAGTTCGATGCACGGTCCGTTCGACACCAGGACGGCGCGTTCTACAACGTTTTGCATTTCCCGAACGTTGCCCGGCCAGGAATAGAGAAGAAAGCTTTTGATGACCTCGGGTGAAAAGGAATTGACAGGCTTTCGGTACTGCTCACTGAACTGCCGCAGGAAATGATGGGCCAGCATGGGAATGTCCTGGCCCCGTTCGTGCAGCGACGGCACATGGATGTTGACAACGTTGAGGCGATAGAAGAGATCCTGGCGGAAGAGCCCCTGGTTGGCCTCTCTCTCCAGATCGTGGTTTGTCGCGGCCAAAACTCGAATATTGATTGGAATCAGCCGCTCCCCGCCGATGCGGCGAAGTTGACGTTCCTGGAGAGTCCGCAGCAGCTTTGGCTGCAGCACCAATGGGAGGTCGCCCACTTCATCTAGAAAGACTGTGCCGTTGTGAGCCATTTGCAGCAGTCCATGTTTGAGTCTGTCGGCTCCTGTAAAGGCACCCTTTTCGTGCCCGAACAACTCGCTCTCCAGCAAATTCTCGGGCAGCGAAGCACAGTCCACGGCCACAAAAGCCCCCGAACTTCTGGAGCTGTTGGCATGAATAGTCCTGGCGATCAGTTCTTTGCCTGTGCCGCTTTTTCCGGTGATCAAAATATTGGCTTCGCTGTCGGCGACCTTGGACAGAAGATCAAAGACCCGATGCATGGCGGGGCAGGAACCGAGGATCTTGTCGAAGTCGCGACGCTCCGTGAGCTGCTCACGAAGGTGGATGTTTTCGATCTTAAGGCTTCGGTGTTCTAAGGCTTGCTCGACCGCCAGCAGCAGCTGGTCATCGCTAAAAGGCTTGGCCAGGTAGTTAAAAGCGCCGCTCTTGATGGCCTCCACTGCCGAATCGACAGTCGCGTAAGCGGTGAAGATGATGACGTAGGTTTGCGGCGATAGGGAACGGCTCTCCTTAAGTACTTCGAGGCCGCTGCGACCCGGCAAGCGCAGATCCAGCAGCATGAGATCGTAGACGTCTGTGGACAGGAGTTCAAGAGCGTACTCTCCACTTTCCACCGTCGTCACTTGGTAGCCCGCATGTTCCAGGATTTTCCGGCAGCTGATTAGAATCTCCTTTTCATCGTCAACGACCAGGATTTTTTCCGTCATTTCGACTCCTTGCAAGGAAGCTGGATGTGAAAGGTCGTTCCCTCGCCCTTGCGACTATCCACCCGGATGGAACCCTTATGTTCGCTTATAATCCCGTAGATGACCGAGAGGCCGAGCCCCGTCCCTTTTCCTGTTCGTTTGGTGGTGAAAAAGGGAAGGAAGACCCGTGATAGATGCTCTTCAGCGATTCCCATTCCGGCGTCGGAGAAGCGGATATGAAGTGAGGATTGGTCGGCATCACATGGGCTGACTTCGATGCACACGTTCCCTCCCCCGGGCATGGCGTCGATGGAGTTTCGCAGCAGGTTGACAAAAACCTCAACCAGGCTGTTCCGGTCTCCCGAAACCAGGGTAGGGGACGGACAACCCTGCACAGTGACCTCTATGGAGCGGACTTTCAGATCATCCTGCACCAGGCTGATACTTTTTTCAATGACTTCGCAGATGGAGACGGGGTGGATTTCAAAAACGTATTTGCGGGAAAATCCTAAAAGAGAACCCGTGATGTGGGCGATCCGCTGCGCCTGCTCTAGGATTGCGCCCAGATCCTCTCGTTCCTCGCCTGGCAGCCCCTTGCTTTTCCACCTCTTGAGCAGGAAACTGGCCCTACTCATAATGGTGGTAGCCGGATTGTTGACCTCGTGGGCGACTGATCCGGCCAGTTCACCCAGCACGGCCAGCTTCGAGGCCATCAGCAGTTCCTCCTGCTTGGCTTGAATCTCCTCTTCCTGTCTGCGCAGGGTGCGCTGGGCATGATGGACAACCAAGCCAATCATCAAGGTGGCGAGTGCCACCGCTGCGGTGAAAAGGGAAAAGATCAGGACCGTCCTTTTTTGAGTATACCGGTTGAAGTATTCTTTGGTTCCGTAAAGTTGGACGGTCCCATAGGCTTGCGGGTTCCACTTCAGCGGAAAAGATCCAATCAGAAAGTACCGATCCTGATTCAGGAATTCCCGATAGGGACCAACAGGAGAGATGACAGATAAAGTTTTTTGAATCTCGCCCTTGGAATTAATTGTGAACGCCGCAGCTTGATCCCCCGCCAAGATGTGAACGGCCGCCAGTTCTGGAAGATTCCCAAAGTCCGTGGTAATTCTGACAAGCAGATCTTCTCGGTCAAGCGCCGAAATAAGAGTTTGGCCACGGGCGGCGGAAGACTCGAGCCTTGCCACCACAAACGCGGCTAGATTCTCGCTTCGGCCGCGAAGCTCCATCAGATACTCCGATCGCTCTGTGCGGGTGACGACCAGGATAAGAAGACTGGCAAGGAGGATAAAGGCGATCTGGATACGAATGAACACAATGTCGAACAGGTCGGTGCTCATTTCGCCGATGGCCCATGCCAGAAGGAGAAGGGCAGCCGAAAATAGGAGCTGTTCCAGGTTCCAGAACAACAACTCGCTGGCGGGCACCGGGAAAGACACAACTTCCCGGCTCCCCAGATGCAGAGCCCCGGCCAGCCAGAAAAGACACATGCTTGCGGTGAGAATGCGGCGCGCCGGGATGGCCGATCGAAGGATGAGGTAGATAGTGGTGGCTAAAACTACTAAACTTATCCAATCCAAAACTATGGCGATGGGTTCGAAGAGAGCCCCCGTATCCGATGTGTAGGGGGCCGAAAAGATGGGGAAAAGCGACAAGCCCATCAGGCCAAAGCCAAAAGCCCAACACCGAGATGGGCTCGCCACCTTACCTGGCAGGAATTGAAGGCCAATGAGCATCCATGCGCCCGTAAGGCAAATATGGGAAGCCAGCGATATGGGCAACTCGGCAATTCCCGTCTGGAAAAAAAAGCGGCCGCCTGTCCACAGGACGGCGTATCCCAGGGAAAGACTCAGCAGCGTACCGGCCAATAGCAGGCACAACTGATTGGCAAAGAAGGCACTGCCCGACCTGTTTCGCCAGGCTTTCAGGATAACCAAGGCGATGACCCCGGACAGCAGAAACTCAAACAAGTGGAAGACAAACCGATTGTCGATGGTCCGCGTAAAAAGTTCAAAACTCATGAGAGCTTCCGACCTGAAACTTAACGTTTCTTCCTGAATGGTCCAGTCCTGAGCATAAAAAGGATTGCGAATTTGACTCAGTCATCCTCTTGGATAGACAAGTTAAAAGACCTGGGGCTCTTTAGCCGACATTCTAACACACTGAAGACCCTGCTTGGGCCCCCTGTTTGGTAGCAAACAAACAGGCCAGAGCTAAAAGATGTAGTATCGAAATGATGCTCAAGGCACCAAAAGTGGTGTTGGTTCACTGGCAGGGAATCTTCGAAGCAAATAACTCGGAGAAACTTTTGGAATAAAAGCCTCCCTAACTCACATTTCTACTGGTAGAAGCGATTTATTAGTGGAAGGGAGGATTTTATGAGCACCGCTCAACTTCGACATGAGGAATTCGAGGAGTTGGCAAGTGTTGACCGGATTTGGCATTTGAGGCAAACCCGCTTGATAGACGGACTCTCACTCGCTGACCTCAATGCAGTCGTATCTGTTTGTACAGACCGGATCTACCCACAGGGAGAAATGATTTTTAATCAGGGGGATCCTGCCGACTCTCTTTTCATTCTGAATCGTGGATGTGTCCGGATTTGCGTCGTGGATACTCATGATCGAGAAAAAATCTTGGGTTTCTATACAACCGGTGACATTTTCGGCGAGGATGTACTGGGTCCCAAAGAGTATTTCGAGAATCAGGCGATGGCTCACGAGGAATGCTGGGTGTCGATCATCTCGCGTGATCAGTTTGTCGGTCTGATTCGACAGCGGGTCTCCATTGGGCTCAATTACGTGAAGATCTTGAGTCAGAGGCTGCTTGAAGCTCGGGAAGAGATCGAGGCCCACAGTTTTCTTGACACGGAGCATCGGCTGGGAAAGATGCTCCTCAAGCTGGCTGAGCACCATGGGAAGCCAATTTTTGGGGAAGAGGATATGGTGAAACTAAAAATTTCACTAACTCATGATCAGCTGGCTCGATTGATTGGAGCGAATCGGCCCCATGTGTCCATGATCATTTCAAAATTTAAGAAAAAGGGGTGGATCGGTTACCAGTCTCGAAAGCTCTTAATCAATAGGGACGAATTTCAACGTCTG
Organism: Acidobacteria bacterium AH-259-G07; assembly: GCA_027717925.1. Classification (GTDB taxonomy): domain Bacteria; phylum Acidobacteriota; class UBA6911; order RPQK01; family JADFOI01; genus JALLOL01. Next base: position 9,850 of record JALLON010000023.1, read on the forward strand.
CTACAACCTATGGACTATGGCACTGCCCGCTCCTGAATGACAAGAACGTGAAGCTGCATCGGCCTGGCAGAGAAGAAACACAATTCTTGGAAGAAGCTTTGCCCCACATGGAGTCTCTTTATCGAGTTTCATTGAGCATGACACGAGATGCTGCATTGGCCGAGGATCTGGTACAGGAAACCTACAAAGAGGCTTGGAAGTCCTTTCGACGGTATACATTGGGTTCGAACTGTAAGGCTTGGCTGTTTCGGATTCTGTTTCGGGTTTGGGGCAAACATTTACGGTGTGCATATCGCGTGAAACAGGTTGACATTGAGGAGGTTCCGGAGAGCAAATTGGCCCTGGAGTCCGATGTTGAACAAAAAATTGAACGCCAAGAGGTTTTGAAAATCCTTCGGACACTTCCAGAGCATTACCAAAAGGTGTTGGTGCTGGCCGACCTAGAGGGGTTTCGCTATCGTGAAATTGCCCAGATGTTGGAGCTGCCGATTGGTACCGTTATGTCACGTCTGAACCGGGCAAGAGCCCTCTTTCGTCAGAAATTCTTACAGGAATCAGAGAAATCACAAAGCGCTTGAGGGGAAAGAATATGAGAAAGGTTAGTCAATTCGAATCAAAAGAGTGCAGGCGCGTTCAAAAGCTGCTGGACCACTTTCTGGCCGGTGAGTTGGCTGTTGAGACCAACCAGGAAATCTTATTGCATTTGGAGCATTGTTCGGTGTGCCGTGAAGAAGAGAATTCGCGGATGCGAGTACGTCAGGTTCTGAAAGACAGTTGGAATTCTCAGCCTGTCCCATCCGACCTCAAAGAGAAGATCACCGGTGGCCTGGTCTCCAAATCCAGCGCTTTGCCGGTGTTCCTTCGCTTGGTAGCGGGGTTGTTCTTACTCGCCATTGCCCTGGGTATTCTTATGTTGTTATCCCCCTCGGTGGGCGAGAAGACGGGAACTGTGATGGCGTTCGACCATTCTCCCCAGGCTGCACAGGATCATCTCAACTGCTCAGGGCAGCTGGCTCCCCCCACAGCAGTTCTCCCGCTGGATCCAGTTGAGGTGAGCATGCAGCAGGCGCTGAAAGAAGTGGATGATTCATATCAGCTCATAGAGACAAGACTGTGTGAGGTTGGGGATATCCGTTTCGTTCACTATGCGTTTGAGAGCCGAGGCCGGCGCATGTCTTTGATTCTAGAACGAAAGTCGAATCACCAACACCTCGTTGTTCGCGGGGATCAACCTGAAAAAGTTCTTCACGGTGTAGAAGTCATCCTGTTGCAGCGAGACTCTCTCAGCCTGGCTTACCTGGAGACTCCAGATTACTTCGTCTACCTGATCAGTGAAGAAGGGAAGTCTAATCAAACATTTCAACTAACTGAAAAGATTATTCCGTCCCTCAAGGCAGCTCTATAACCGGGGTCTGATCCTGATAAATTTACCAGGCTTCGGCTTCTTGGGGGCTGTTTGGACCTAAGTTTCCTTCAACGGATTTCAGAAGGGCCTTTGAGTCATAAACCTGGCCCGATTTCATCACCAAACGGACATTTCGAGTGTTTCGAATGTTCTTGAGAGGATTGCCCGTAACCACGAATAGATCGGCGAACTTGCCGGGTTCGATCGAACCGAGTTTGTGGCTCACATTCAGCGCTCGGGCTCCATTGATGGTGGCTATTTTGATGGCAGCGGCTGGAGGAATTCCCGACAAAACCAGAGTGTGTAATTCCCGATGTGTGGAAAATCCGGAGAGATATTCACCGGTGCTGGGATGGTCCGTTCCTAAAGTGATGAGGCCGCCTGCCTGGTAAAATGCTCGAATCGTTTTGCGCTTTACCCAGTAAATCTTCTCAAATTGGGTGTTCACTTCCCTAGCCCGAGTTTACCGCGTAACGGGTCTTGAGTCGACTGTGTGAGCGCCATTAGGCAGACTGCTAATTCCTGCAAAGCCAACACAGACGCCGTTTTTCATCGATCCTAACCCCTTGACCGTTGGGGTCTTTTTGTGGTGCAATGCGTATGACCTAAAGAGAATCGGGATTTCTGAGAGCTCTTGGCTCGATCCAAGATGAGTGGATATAACTGATTCTATAGGGGATCATAAGAAAATTGTTCAAGACGACAGAAAATGTCAGCTGCTTATTGTATGACCTAATATATGGCCAGTCTCACCAAAAAGAAGATCGGTGGCAGAATTTATTATTACGCCCGCCAGTGCCGCCGGGTTGAGGGTCGGCCCAAGATCGTCTGGCAAAAGTACCTGGGCCGTCTGGAGGATATCCTCGCCGCCGTGAGCGAGCGGCGCGAAGGCCGCCGCCTCCCCAAGCCCCTGGCAGAAGGAATGGTCACACAGCTGGGTGCCGTGGCGGCTCTGTATGACCTAGCCTTGCGTCTGGATTTGGTGGGGACCATCGACCAGTATGTGCCCAAGCGGGGATCCGGTCCCTCCGTAGGCACCTATCTGCTCGTGGGCGCCATCAACCGATGCGTCGATCCTCGCAGCAAGGCCAGGCTGGGGGCTTGGTTTGATCAAACCGTTTTGCGGCGCCTGGTGGAGGTCGAGAGCCGCCAACTGACGAGCCAACGCTACTGGGACAACATGGAGCGGGTCTCGGAGGAATCGATCCGCGCCATCGAGGCGGATGTGGCGGCACGAGTGGTCCAAGAGTTTGAGCTGGATCTGGGCCGCTTGCTCTTTGACGGGACCAACTTTTTCACCTTCATTGACTCTTTCAATGAAAAGTCGACCCTGGCCCAGCGGGGAAAAAGCAAGGAGGGGCGTGCCGCTTTGCGGATCGTCGGTCTGGCTCTTTTGGTCACGGCCGACTTTCATGTTCCACTTTTTCATCACACCTATGCGGGCAATCAAAATGACGCGCGCACCTTTGCCGACCTGAGCGGAGAACTGGCCCGTCGCTGCCGCACTCTGATGGAGGGGGTCGAGCACATCACCCTGATCTTCGACAAGGGCAACAACTCTCAAGACAACCTGGAGGCGGTGGCAGAGGGCCCGTTTCACTTTGTGGGGTCGCTGGTCCCGACCCAGCACCCCACGTTGCTGGAGATTCCCTTCGAGCGGTTTCGCTCGCTGGCCGATGAGGGTCTGCCTGGAGTCTGGGTCTATCGGACCACCCGGCAGGTCTTTGGACAGCAGCGCACCGTCGTCGTCCTCTACAACGAAAACCTGTTTGTGGCCCAAGCCAAGACACTGCTGCGCGAGATCGGCAAGCGTCAAAGACGCTTTCGCGAACTGGTGGCCCGGCTGGAGCGCTGGCGCAGGGGTGAGGTCCGAGGCGGACGAGCGCCCACACTCCAGGCTACGCGCAAGAAGGTCAACGGCTGGCTCAAGGCCCGACATATGAAGGATCTCTTCGAAGTCGAACTCAGCGAGCAGAACAACCTGCCCCTTCTCAGCTACCAGTTTCAGCCGTCGGCCTGGGAAAATCTACAGAGGACCCTTCTGGGAAAAACCATCCTGTTTACCGATAACGACGATTGGACGGACGCGGAGATCGTCTGTGCCTACCGCAGTCAGTATCACATTGAAGATGCCTTTCGAAGTATGAAAGATCCGCACCACATCGCCTTGCGACCGCAGTTTCATTGGACGGACCAGAAAATACGCGTCCACGTCTTTATCTGCGTGATCGCACTGATGCTCGTGAGTCTTCTCAGGCGACTGCTCCACGCCCAGGGCTTGGACCTTTCCATCCCGAGGATGTTGGAACTGCTCGCAGATATTCGGGAGATGGTCATGCTCTTCCCACCCGAGGGTGCGCGCCGCGAGCCCTCGATCCGTACCGCGTTAACCGCCATGACAGCCGAGCAACGCCGAATCTATGAGGCTCTCAACCTGCAGCGCTACACCTCGGTTTAGGTCATACAAAAATGAACCTGTTTTCCCTGCACCGACAATACTTTACAAAATTTACGCGGTAAACTCGGGCTAGGGGGTCTATTCTTGAGAAATTCCTGCACATAAGGTGTAAGGAACTTCCGCTCCTCAACCCAGTGATCGAAGCCTTCCTGCCTTTTCCCACTGTAACCATAGGCTGAGAGCGTGGCGTCGAAAAAGACATTGTGTTTGATGAACATCTGCACAATCTTCTTGAATTCGGGTGTGTTGGGTTCCACGTTTACCAGGGAGGCGTAAGCCGGCTTGTCGGGAGGAAGCGCATCACCACCCAGGAAATGCTCGACCCGGTCGATTCCCATTAAAATGGCATCTTGCGGATTCACGGTGTTTTGGTAGCCCGAGCCCAGGTGGCCAGTCACTGTGAGTGCGTGCAGATGAGCCCGAGCAATGAGAGCTCGGAGTTGTTGGGGTCGCATCCCTTTCGCTTTGAATCCCTTCACACCCAGAGCGGCCCAAAAATCCACCTCGCGATAGATCTCTTCCGCCGTCGCTTCGTCTTTCCAGCCCGGCCTGGCGGTCCCAAAGTAAGGACCAGAGTTGAAGATCCGTGGACCTATTTGCTTGTGGGCATCGATTCGCTTTCTAGCCTCGAGCATTGCAGTGGGATTGTACTCACCGGCAGGGAAAGTGGAAGTCACACCGTTGGCCAGAAAGATTACCGGATTGACCACATACTCGTCTTTACGGCCTCGGCCGAACAAATTCACATTGTAGTGGGCATGCAAGTCGAAAATCCCGGGGAGGATATAATCGTCGTCTCCGAGATCGATTACTTGCGTTCTAGAAAGGTCTCGACCGCTTAAGTCTGCTCCCACCTCGAGAAATTTTCCGCCAGAAGTGATAATTCCTGAATTATGGACCACGTCATCCCGAACTGAATCAAAAAGCCAACCTCCGCGGATGATGATCTCCTGTGCGTAGCCATTTACCGGGATCGAGACCAGTACACACAATAGAGCCCATACCAAATTGCGGCAACTCAATCGGCGCCTTGCCGGGTGTTTCATAAAGTTCCAAAAAGACAAGTCTGATTCTATCGGGCAGCCAGAGACTTGACCGCTTCCTGGGCAATTTGGCGAGCTTGACGGTCCGCCTCCATGACTGTTTCCACATCTTTGACGGGAGAAGGGGAGTGCCTGTTGAGGACTTCTTCGATCACTTCGGGAATGGATGAAAAGGGAAGCGTGCGATTCAGGAAGTGATGAACGGCGACTTCGTTCGCGGCGTTGAGAGCAGCCGGATAAGTTCTCCCATTTTCAAGCGATTGGTAGGCCAAGCGGATGCAGGGGAATTTATTGGTATCTGGCGCATGAAACTCCAAAACTGACAGAGAAAGCAGGTCCAGACGCGGCAAATTCGAGTTCCACCGGTGAGGATAAGAGAGAGCGTAGAGAATGGCGGAGCGCATGTCTGTGATGCTCATCTGCGCCAGTACTGTGCCATCGATAAATTCCACCATGGAATGAATGGTCGATTGCGGGTGGATAACGATGGAAATTTGATTCGGCCTCACGCCGAAAAGATGATGGGCTTCAATCACTTCCAGACCTTTGTTCATCAGTGTCGCTGAGTCGACTGTGATCTTAGGCCCCATTTGCCAGGTCGGATGATTTAAGGCTTCTTCGACGGTCACACTCTCCAGCTGCCGTTTGCTCTTGGCAAAGAACGGTCCGCCCGAGGCCGTCAAAACCAATCGATGTACCTCTTGCTTTTGCACGCCTCTCAGGCACTGGTGCAAGGCACAATGTTCGCTGTCCACAGGGACCAGGTTGACCCGTTTGCTTTCAACAATCGGCATGATCAGCTCGCCTGCCATCACCAGGGTTTCCTTGTTTGCCAAAGCCACATCTTTTTCTTCCAGTAGCGCTCTGTAGGTGGGAATTAACCCTGCGGCACCCGTGATGCCTGCTACGACGGTATCGGCATCGGGATGGATCGCCGCCTCGATCACCCCTTCCACACCGGAGAGGACCTGTGCGTCAGGGAGACGTTGCCGCAGATGGTGGGCTGCCGCCTCGTCCCACAGAGCGACTAGTTGAGGATGATACTTAAGGCTCTGCTGGTAAAGAAGCTCGACATTTTTTCGTGCGGCCAGAGCCACGAGCCGAAAGCGGTCGGGGTAAAGATCGACCAGGCTCAAAGCGCTCTTTCCGATCGAGCCTGTCGATCCCAGGATAGATAGTCTTTTCATTTCGAGCCGCCGGCTCATTTTAGCAGAATCGAAAGCAAGTAATAGGCTGGGAAAGCAAAAAGCAAACTATCGATACGATCCAAAATACCGCCGTGACCAGGCATCAAATTGGAGCTGTCTTTAAGCTCGGCCCCACGCTTGAGCATTGATTCGAATAAATCTCCCGCCATACCCGCCAATGCTAAAAATGTTCCTGTTAGCAGCAGATAACTTGTAGAGCAAGTGGAAAGGAGGTAGCGGCCGAAAAGTATGGCGGTCAGCCCCGAGAAAACGAGACCTGCGATATATCCCTCAAGGGACTTGTTGGGGCTGACACGGGGTGTGACTTTGTGCTTCCCCCACGTCTTGCCCACCAAGAATGAAGCAATGTCGCCGGCCCAGATAATCGAAAGGATCAGCAAAAGCTCCAAGGCTTGATTGGGCTGGAGACGGGCAGCAATAGAAAGGGGAACACCGATGTAGATGATGGCCATCAAATTGCCTGCCGTCGAGAAAAATCCGGATTTCGCATCCCCAGGCTGAAATACACCCCAGCCCATACAGATCAAGCTCGCAAGTACGAGATAGGCAAGGACAAGAGTGGGATGGTAACTCCATATCCAAGGCAAGAGCAGGGCCAAGGGGAACGTCAGCCAGTAGCTTTGCACTCCATAATGGGCAAGGAGCCTGAGCAGTTCAAAAACCCCCAGAAACAAGAACAAGTCAATGACCAGCAGAAACCAGCTCAATGGGAAGTAAAAAATAGAAAGCAAGACGGGTGGAAGGAGAATCGCCGCCGTGGCGACACGCCGAATCATCGGGTACTCTGGAAGGAGGGGGAGCGAATTCCCCCGTAGCGTCTTTCACGTCTTTGAAATTCGAGGACTGCCTCCAGCAAGTGAATGCCACGAAAATCCGGCCACAGTACCTCGGTCACATAAATCTCCGCATAGGCAATCTGCCAGAGAAGAAAGTTGCTGACACGCATTTCTCCACTTGTGCGGATCAGAAGGTCCGGCTCCGGCAGTCCGCCTGTGTAGAGGCTGTTCTCAATATCCTCCTCACTAATCGGGTAACGTGTTCGGTTTTTGAGCAGGTGGTTAACCGCATCGACGAGTTCCAGGCGACCACTATAGTTGAGAGCTACCACCATCCTGGTTCCTCTATTGTTTCTGGTTTCCTCTTCCGCAAATTTCAGTTCTTTTTGAACGGAGGAGGGGAGCTCATCGATTCGGCCGATGGCCTTGAAGCGAATGTCGTTTTGATGGATAGTGGAGAGCTCCTTCCGAAGGTATTCTTTAAGGAGAGCCATGAGGGTGTTGACCTCGTCACGAGGCCGCTTCCAGTTCTCCGCCGAGAAAGCGTAAAGCGTTAAGACGGGAATGGAAAGTCGCGCGGCAGTCTCTACAATGGTCCTCACGGAACTAATTCCTGCTCGGTGACCTGCCACACGGGGAAGATTTCGCTGCTTGGCCCAACGACCGTTGCCGTCCATGATCACGGCAATGTGCCGTGGAAGTTTAGTCGGGTCAATGCGCGAAAGCAGTTCCACTTCACGACTAGAAGGATCAAAAACGCCCTCAAACTTGCTGAACAAGCTGTTCATGAAGTGGCCTCCGTACTCTACCATACTGCCGCTTTTACGAAAACCACGATTGTCAATACCAAACTTTCGTCAGATACAGCCCATGAGGGGGTGCTGTAGGCCCTGCCATTCGACGATCTTTGGAGTCCAGTATCTTGACGATGTCATTGGGTTGTCTCTTTCCCAGCCCGATTTCCACAAGGGTTCCGACAATGTTGCGGACCATGTGATGTAAGAAACCATTTGCCTCAACCTGGTAAGTGATTTGCTGCGCCCGCTTTCTCATTCGGGAAAGGAAGACGCTGCGAGTCCGATCTTTCACTTTCGTGGCTGCCGCAGCAAACGCACTGAAGTCGTGAGAACCGCATATTTGCTGGGCTGCTTCCTGCATGGCTTTGACGTCCAAGGGCCGCGGGAAATGGTAGACATAGCCGTGAAGAAACGGAGGCAAAGCCGGCCCGCTGCAAATTCGATACTCGTACCTTTTTTTTAAGGCATCCTTCTGAGCATGAAAGTTCCCAGGGGCAAGGTGGATGCGCGTGACCCGAATGTCCCAGGGTAGGATTCCGTTGAGGGCCCGGAAAAGCTTGTCCCGTGGGATTTCTTCGGACAGAATAAAGTGGGCCACCTGTTCGATGGCGTGTACGCCTGAATCTGTCCTTCCAGAGCCCACTACACTCACTACCTCCCCACTCAACTTGTACAGTGCATCTTTTAACTTACCTTGGACCGTCTTCTGATTCTTCTGGATCTGCCAGCCCGCGTACCGTGTGCCCGCATATTGCAGGAAGACCTTGTATTTGCTCATTCTTTTGAGCTGATTCCAAGTTCCAGGTTCCAAGTTCCAGGTTCCAAGTTCCAGGTTTTCTTCTGGATTCTGAATTCTGACTTCTGGATTCTGAATTCTAACTCCTGGCCCCGTGCCAACGTCCATGCTACAATACAGGTCATCTTCAAATCATACCAGTTTGGTTCAAACAGGGGGATTGAGGTATGTCAGGACATTCAAAATGGCATTCAATCAAGCACAGAAAGGCAGCTGCCGATGCCAAGAGAGGAAAAGTCTTTAGCAGGCTTATTAAAGAAATCAGCGTGGCTGCTCGTCTTGGAGGAAGCGATATCAACGCCAACCCCCGGCTGCGAACGGTGGTTCAGGCCGCTAAGGATGCCAACATGCCCCAGAACAACATTAAGCGTGCCATTATGAAGGGAATGGGGGAACTCCCTGGGCAAAGCTATGAACCTGCAACCTATGAGGGTTATGGCCCGGGAGGGGTCGCAGTTTTCGTAGAGGTCCTCACCGACAACAAGAATCGCACCGTAGCTGAAGTTCGTTATATCTTTTCCAAGCAGGGAGGAAGTCTAGCTGAGAGCGGTAGTGTGCAGTGGATGTTCGAAAGAAAGGGATATATTGCCGTCAATAGGGAACGAGTTTCAGAAGAAACGCTATTGGAAGCGGCTTTGGAGGCCGCCGCTGACGATATTGAAACCGATGGCAATACCTTTGCCGTCTACACTTCCTTTGAGAGGTTTGAGCCCGTGAGGCAGTCTCTGGAATCCGCCGGTATCCCCATCGAGTCGGCCGAGATCACCATGATTCCGCAAAACGACATACACCTTGAGGGCAAACAGGCGGAGCAAATGCTCAGGTTGGTGGAAGCTCTAGAAGATCACGAGGATGTCGAGAACGTGTATGCCAACTTCGATATCGACGAAGCTGAGATGGAAGCTCTCGCCG
>JALLON010000230.1 GCA_027717925.1 Acidobacteria bacterium AH-259-G07
GGCTGAAGGTTGATTCCCCAGGTTACTAATCGAGTGGTCAAAGAAGGCGAGAGGCGATGCATAAGAATGAGGATCTTGCCGGGAAGGGTAAGATGCACCTCGCGCTTGTTGTGGTTCACTGCATTGACAATGGTCTGGGCCACGACTTCAGGACTCTGCCCACCACCCAGGCGGCGCACAGAACGCAGGCCTTTGGTCCTTTGTGCGGACTGCTGAAACTCGGTACAAGTGTAGCCTGGACAGATGAGGCTAACACCTACCCCGCTCCCTCGCAATTCCCCCCACAAAGCCTCTCCTATCGCTGCCTGGGCAAATTTGGTCACGCAATAAACAGCGGCATAGGGAAGCGCTTTCCTCCCAATTACACTGCTCACGAGAACGATGTGTCCTCTTTTTTGCTTCAGCAGATGAGGAAGTGCCGCATAAATTGACTCGTAGCCGGACTGGAAGTTGACTTGCCAGAGCCGGGCCATGTCCTCCGGAGGGATCTCGGCAACCGGGCCATAGATTCCGTATCCGGCATTACAGATCAGAATGTCGAGACCTCCCAGTTCTTCAAGGCATTTTTGAACGACCGCAACCCCTTGTCCCGGAATACTGAGATCGTGGCCTTTATGGATGGCTTGACGGGCTCCCTTCTGGCGGCAGGCTTCGGCCACCTGGGCTAGCCGATCTTCTCTGCGGGCGACTAAAAACAGTTCACATTTTTGATTGGAAAAGGCGTAAGCCGTGGCTTCTCCGATGCCTGAAGAAGCCCCCGTGATGAGGACTTTCTTAGCAGACACCATAGCACTCGATCACCCCTGCGGCACCCATGCCACCTCCGACGCACATGGTGACCAATCCGTAGCGCACCCCGCGGCTCTGCATCTCCGAGAGTATTGTGACCGTTAGCTTGGCACCAGTGCATCCCAGCGGATGCCCCAGAGCGATGGCGCCTCCGTTGACATTCACGGTGTCCGGGCTCAGCTCTGCTTCCCGGATCACGGCCAGAGTCTGAACAGCAAATGCTTCGTTTAGTTCAATGAGGCCAATGTCCTGGAGCGCCAGCCCTGCTAGTTTCAGGGCCTTGGGAATCGCGTACACTGGAGCAATACCCATAATTTCCGGAGCCACTCCTGCAGTCGCATAGGAGACGAGGCGTCCCAATGGTTCTAAGCCTAGCTCTTCGGCCTTTCGCTGCGACATCACCACAACCGCCGCCGCTCCATCACTTCTCTGACTGCTATTTCCAGCCGTGACGCTGCCCTTCGCTTTGAAGGCGGGCTTCAGCTCGGCAAGTGCTTGCATTGAGGTATCGGCTCGTGGACCCTCATCCGCCTTAAATTCTACCACCTGCGACTGTTTGTGGCCGTTTTCAAGTTCTTCCACAGTGACCTGAACAGGGATGAGTTCCCGGTCAAAGCGGCAAGAAGTTTGAGCATCCAATGCCTTTTGATGGCTTCTCAATGAAAACTCATCCTGTTTTTCACGGGAAATACCATATTTTGCAGTCAAGTTCTCCGCGGTTAGACCCATGGAGAGGTAAACGTCGGGGTCCTCGTCCACCAGCGTAGGGTTGGGCGAAAACTTGTTCCCCTCCATCGGAACCATGCTCATGCTTTCTGTCCCTCCAGCGATCAGCACTTCGTTCATTCCGGTGCGAATATTGTTCGTGGCCAATGCTATGGCTTGAAGACCGGAGGAACAAAAGCGATTAATCGTCATGCCGCAGACGTGATCGGGAAGTCCAGCACGAAGCGACGCGATTCGAGCCACATTCATGCCCTGTTCCGCTTCAGGAAAGGCACAGCCCAAGATTACGTCCTCTACAGCTTCCGGTTTCAGCGGTTTGGCTCTTTCCAATATCGCCTTGATCACTTGCGCGGCGATATCGTCGGGTCGCGTATAGCGAAGTGTGCCTCTGGATGCTTTCCCGACCGGACTTCGTCCCGCCGCCACAATTACGGCCTCTTGCATTGATTGATCAGACATATGATTCACCTCCATCAGAGCCGCGACTAAAACTTTATCCTCGAAACCCAGCACCGAGAATCTCCGGCGAAAGGCCTGAAAATCCTTGAGAATTCTCCTGGAAGCGTTTTGCTAGTTCCTGGGCCTTTCTGTCGTAGGCTTCCTTGTCCCGCCAGGTATTCTTAGGATCGAGTATTTCTGAAGGCACACCTGGGCAGTTCTTGGGGATCTCAACTTGAAAAACGGGATGAGCTTGAGATTCTACCTTCTCTAGTTCACTGCTGAGCGCTGCGGTAATCATAGCGCGGGTGTACTTCAGGTCGATGCGGTGGCCTTGGCCGTACACTCCGGCTGTCCAGCCTGTGTTTACCAGGTAAACGTTGGCCTTATGCTTTTCAATCCGCTCCCCGAGCATTTCGGCATAACGTCTGGGGTGCAAGGGAAGAAAAGGAGCACCGAAACAAGGCGAAAAAGTCGCCTCTGGCTCTGTTATCCCTGTTTCCGTGCCTGCGACTTTGGAAGTGTAGCCGGAAATAAAGTGATACATCGCCTGTCTTCGGCTCAGCCTGGAAATGGGAGGCAAGACTCCAAAGGCGTCCGCAGTTAAGAAAATTATCGTCTTTGGATGTCCTCCTACCCCGGGAATGACAGCTCCAGGAATGAAATCCACCGGGTAAGCGGCTCGTGTATTCTCAGTGATCTCGGAGCTGTCATAATCCACCGCCCGGGTCTCTCCTTGAAAAGTCGCATTTTCAATGACTGACCCAAAACGAATAGCTTCCCAGATCTGGGGTTCCTTCTCTTTAGAGAGATTGATGCATTTCGCGTAGCAGCCTCCTTCGAAATTAAAGACTCCGGCATCAGACCAACCGTGCTCGTCATCTCCGATGAGCCGACGCCCGGGGTCGGCCGAGAGAGTAGTCTTGCCAGTTCCAGAGAGGCCAAAAAATAGAGCTGCGTCTCCCCGCTCGCCGATGTTTGCTGAGCAGTGCATCGGGACTACACCTCTTTGGGGCATCAAGTAATTCATCACCGAAAAGATCGACTTCTTGATCTCTCCTGCGTACTGGGTTCCTCCGATAATTGCTAGCTTGCGGGCAAAGCTGAGGAGAATAAAGACATCTGAGTCTGTTTCGTCCTGCTCTGGGTCGGCCTTCAAATTGGGCGCCGAAACCACAGTGAACTCGGGGCGATGGTTTTTGAGTTCCTCTTCGGTAGGGCGGATGAAGAGCTGGTGGGCGAAGAGATTGTGCCAGGCCAACTCGTTGATGACACGGATTGGCAGCCGGTATTTGGTGTCCGCACCAGCGAAGCCGTCAAAGACATACAAGGGCCTGTTTTCCAGATGGGAGATAACCTTTTGATGCAACCGATCAAAAGCTTCTGGTTTGAAAGGGCGATTCACTTCGCCCCACCAGATCTGGTCCGAAAAGTCAGGATCATCCACTACGAATTTGTCATTGGGTGATCTTCCCGTGTTTTTACCAGTAGTCACGCGCAGAGCACCCGATTGAGCTAAAACCCCTTCACCTCTCCTTAAGCTGTGTTCGACCAAATGAGGAGGAGACAGGTTTCGATACACTTGGGCCGCGTTGGGAATGTCGATCGCCAACAAACTCTTATCCTTCATCATAACCTGCCGCAATTACTTTCGCCGGGAGCTTTATGTAACAGCAACCGAGCGCAATGAGCAAGACAGAATCCAGAATTCAGAATTCAGAATCCAGAAGGAGAGCTCTATGGAGCTGTGAGCTATTGAGCCCTTGAGCTGTTTGAGCAGCTATTGAGTTGGCAAGTGACTGCTCGAACCTCAGGCTGCGCAAAGCTCAAAAGCTCAAAAGCTCAAACAGCCAATTCTGGATTCTGACTTCTGGATTCTGAATTCTGAATTCTGAATTCTTTCGCATCACTTCCCAGGCGAGAGCAGTTGAAGCCGTCCGTGCCACTCCAACCACTTCAAGTGCTTGTGTTTGGCTTCCAAGAACCGACCGGGCAAATCGCTGTCGGCCACTATCAAAGTGAGGGGAATGATTTTCTGATCTTTGGGTTTGATTCTCAATTCTCTCCACAGGAACATGATCTCCATGGTCGCCTTTCCCTCGTGGAAGCGTGCTGTCACCAGAGGCGCCGAGGTAGCGGTTTCCATTCCCTTCAGACCCTTAAGCAGACGATGCCACATAAAGGGGCCTTCGCCAGATACACGGGGTGAAATCCAGAGCGTGTAGTCGTAATCAGCCTCGCGGATGTGGAACTTCAGATTATCGAAGAAAAGCATCCGGTCCCGGCGCCGTCTCTCAGGTGAGACCCAGACGGCCTCGTGACGCCCGATCCGTTTGATGTCCCACGTGTCATCTTCCCATTGGACTGCAACGTAGAGATTTTGCTGATCCCAAAGAGCCTGTAGAGCCAGGTCCAGGTCGTCCCCACCAAAGTTTCCGTTGCCGCGGACGCTTGGGGCGGAAAGATTTAACCTGATCTTGGGTACACCGGCCCAATCCTCGATGAAGCCATCGATCTGAATATCTCGACTCTTGCGTGAGACATCCCAAACGGTCTGGGCCTGAG
>JALLON010000231.1 GCA_027717925.1 Acidobacteria bacterium AH-259-G07
TGCCCAAATTACGCAACTCGAAGATGGTCAACGGACTCGACGGGTCAACCCCGCGAGGAATGAAAGTAAATCCGTCTCTGCCTCGCTTTTGCTGGAACTCAGCGCTCAGATAAACAGAGGCTGCCAACTCTTGCTCCAGTCCCACACTCCAGTTCAGAAATCGGGGCGCTCTTAAAGTGCTCTCTTTCACAACGAACCCAGTCTCTATGGGTGGTTCCAGAGGCGATTGGCCGTCACCCGCGTAGAAGACGTCGAAGCGTTGACCAGCGGACGGTCGGCCTATGATGGCCAGATTCGTTGCATCGTAAAAGATGCCCATACCCGCCGTAATTTTTGTTTCACCATTCGGAGTCAACAAATAGCTGGAGGCAAAACGGGGGGATACCAATGGCTGGCGAATAATGGCATCCCAGTCCAAACGCAGTCCGAGTTCCACCAGCAAGCGATCCGATAAAGACCAACGATCCTGTGCAAACAGAGCCAACTCCCAGTTATTTCTTTCAATGTCAGAGGAGCCAATGAAGGTGGTCTTGCGGAAGAGCGTGTCATCGCCGCGCAAAATTAGAATCGGTCGCCGCTCTACGGATTGGTCGAGAGTAATGCGGTCGATATCCGCCCCAACCTTGAACTCGTGCCGGCCCTGCCACTGGGTGGATGGGAAGGTAAGATTCGAAATCCACTGAAGGCGTCTGTTTTGTTCTCTGCTTTGCTTAAAGAAATTTCCGCTTGTCCCTCCCGGGTGTATCCGGTACGGAGAATCCCCCAGCGGCTGTTCATCGGTCCTGAATTCGTTCACAGCAAATCCCACCTCCAGCAAGGTGCCCGAGAGGTAAAGCTGATCCTTCAGCGTAAAGAGGTAAGCTCTTTCCTTCCGGTCACGGCTGGTCTCCAACGGATCGAACCTGGACAATCCTGCATGATCGGAGTGAAAGCTATTGCTGAGAAAGCTGGTAGTTAGAATATTGGACGGGCTTAGATTGATTTGCAGTTTGCTCAGATTGTTCCACCTCCAGGACCGGTTTTGATCAGCGCCCGGGGGAAGTTCTCTGACAATGTCTAAATTGTACTCACCCTGCAGCGAGACAAAGAACCAGGCTCTTTCCTTGCGCAGCGGGCCGGAAAAATTCACTCGCGGTGTCCACGTGTTAAGGTGTATTCCATCGCGGCTTTGAAAGTCAGGAATGAAATTGGTAGCGGAAAAGCGGTAGTGATCGTCCCCCATGCCGGTTTCAAAGCCGAGTACGCCACCCGATCCTTTGCCGTATTCCGCCGAGTAGCGGCCACCTAACACGTGTATGGAGCGAACTGCGTCGGGACTGAACCGAAGCTGCAGCAGGCCGCTAACTGGATGAGTAATGTTGAATCCATCCAGCTGATTGAGAATCTGGTAACTAGCCGAGCCGTTTAAATGGACCTGTCCACTGTTGTCCTGCACCATACCGGGGAAGAAGCGCAGAGCATTGCGGATGTCGCGGGTCGTCGGGTAGGGGAGGTTCAGGATTTCTTCAGCATCCATAGATTCACGGCTAGCCGTCTTAGTGGGATCGATGGAGGGAGATGAGTAAACCACATCCACCACGTCGGCAATCTCTTGATAATGATTAAGGGTGATTTCCAGGCTTGCTGATTCAGACACCCGTACCTTGTCTCGGATCAAGGTGTAAAAACCTTTCTTCTCCACCTGAACCTGGTAATGACCAGGAGTGAGACCGACAAACTCATACTGACCGGTGAAGTCCGTTTCACCTTTAAGAACGGATAATGTTCCCCCTTGGACGAGCCTTACACGCGCGCCCTTAATGGCAATTTGATTCTCATCAACGACTTTGACTAAAAGCTTGGCAGCCTCCTGCTGGGCTTCTTGGTCAAAACGGATCTTCATCACACCTGCCAAACATTCAGAGGCCGTACAGATGGACAAAAAGCAAGCGACAATCGCAGAAAGAAAGGAGACCCGCGGGATAAACATGACTAATTTGCCAACGCAGCTTCACTCACCCCAAGCCGGACTACTGCTCGTTGCAGGCGTCTGGCGTTCGCACTTCTTCTTTCCCCAAATTTGAACCAATTTGACGGAATCTGTCAACCGGACTCACGCAAACTATCAAGAAGCGAATACTCTGTCTCCTCCGTGTCTCCGTGGTCTGAAGAAAGACCGACGAGGTTCTACTGCTATGAAGCCTTGCGCTACCTAAAGCAGCGTCGTAAAGTATCAGGCACTATGAAAACGTCGAGAAGGTTCGTTGTCATCACATCAGTCATTACCCTCTTCTCCCTGGTGTGTGGGGGGGTAAGGCAGCACAAACGCCTCAGGGCACGCAAAAGCACATTCATTCAAGCCCTCTATCGGTGCCCCTACAACCGCTGGCGCAGCAGGTTCGCCGGATTGAAGCCGCATTAAACTATCTGGGGCGACCCCTTTTGCCAGCCGAGCACAAGCAAATCAATGAGGCGATCGCCAATCTGGATGAGAAGGTCGCCGTCGAGCAATTGGAAGAAATCCTGGACAAATACGTGCTGGCGATTGTTGAGATTAACCCCGAGAGCCGGGTCAAGGTAAAACAAGGACCCGCCAAGCCGGAGCTTGTTGAAGGCGGCACTCAGCTCTTCCTAGTGAAGGTCATTAATGAAGCAGGAGTCACCGCTCCTCTGGCTGTTGAAAGCCCCAACGCCGGCGGCGTGAATATCAGATCCCGAGGAAATCCCGAACCGCCATCCAAGTTGACCTTTGTAGATGTTCGAGAGCGGTGGGCCGAGATCTCCATTTATCGCAAACCTCCCATGCGAGAGCGGCTTTCCGGTTTGGGCCTCGAATACCAGATTCTGCAAGTCTACAGCCGCGACAAAGGACAGCGTTCCGCTCGCCTGAGTTTCAATGTCGGACAGGGGACACAAGATATTGGTTTTCGCAACGATGCCGTGATCCTGTTTAATGCCTTAGAAGCCCACCCAGTGAAGCTGCGGGTGCGCGATGAAAACGGTGCGCCAACGGTAGCTTCGTTCCTCATTCGTGACCACCTTGACCGTCTGTATCCCAACCCGTCCAAGCGGCTTGCGCCTGACTTTCCATTTCAGCCTCAGGTTTATCGCGCTGACGGCGACACCCTTCAATTGCCGGAGGGTTCGTACACCGTGACCTGTTCCCGCGGCCCGGAGTACATTGCCCAGACCCAAAAATTCCTTTTAGGTCAAAAGCATCCCGGGGAAATCTCGTTCGATCTCCAAAGATGGATTGACCCCTCAAAGTACGGTTGGTATTCCGGTGATCACCATATTCACGCCGCCGGCTGCTCCCATTACGAAAATCCCACGCAAGGGGTCCAACCCAAGGACATGTGGAGACAGATTCAAGGCGAGGCACTTAACGTTGGATGCGTGCTCACCTGGGGTCCCTGTTATTACTACCAGAAACAGTTCTTCAGCGGTCAGGATCACCCGCTCTCGACGCCCAATCAATTGATTCATTACGATCTGGAGGTCTCCGGTTTCCCATCCAGCCACGCCGGACATGTCGTACTGCTGGCTTTAAAGGATCAGGATTATCCCGGCACCAAGCGCATAGAAGATTGGCCCACTTGGGACCTGCCCATCCTTGGGTGGGGCAAATCTCAGGGCGCCGTGACGGGATTTGCGCACTCCGGTTGGGGGTTGGCAGTCAAGAGCCAGGACCTTCCGAATTATGAGATGCCGGGCTTTGACGGCATCGGCGCAAACGAATATATCGTTGACGTGACTCACCCAGACAGTGTTGATTTCATCTCGGCCGGCGATACTCCTTACGTTTGGGAACTCAACATCTGGTATCACACTTTAAATGTGGGATTCCGCACCCGGATCAGTGGAGAGACCGATTTTCCCTGCATTACCGATGACCAGGTGGGACTGGCCCGCAGTTACGCCAGAGTTAAGGGACCACTCACCTATCGTGCCTGGGTGGACGCCGTCCGTGACGGACGTAGTTATGTCTCGGACGGAAAAAGCCACCTCATGGATTTTAAAGTGAACGCCACAGAAGCGGGAATCAACCAGAGTGAAATCCACCTTGCCGGCGGGGATACGGTTCATGTGGAGATCAAAGTGGCGGCTTACTTGGATCCTGTTCCCCACAAAGATATTCAGAATCGCCCCTACGATCAGAAGCCCTACTGGGATGTGGAGCGGGCACGCATTGGAACCACACGGGAAGTACCTGTAGAGTTGGTCGTCAATGGCAGGGCAGTTGCCCGTAAGGCCGTTCTGGCGGACGGGAAGGTCCGAACTGTGCAGTTTGATATTCCCATTGAACAAAGCAGTTGGATTGCAGTTCGAATTCTGCCGTCCTCGCACACCAATCCGCTCTTCGCTCTGCTGGGAGGCAGGCCGATTCGAGCCTCACGCCGCAGCGCACAGTGGTGTCTGGACGCTGTCAACCAGTGCTGGACACAGAAAGCGCGAAAGATCTCGGCGCGGGAGCTGG
>JALLON010000232.1 GCA_027717925.1 Acidobacteria bacterium AH-259-G07
ACCCGCTTCCTGATTGTCCTCTCCCACGAAGGTTTGGTAAAGAATGAGAAGAACGCCGCAAGTGATTGCTGCGTCGGCCAGATTAAACGTGGGCCAACTAAATTGGTCCCTCCAGTGCACTTCGATGAAGTCGATGACATAGTGATTTAGAAGGCGGTCGATAAAATTTCCCAGAATGCCGCCAAGAAGGAGACCTAAAGACACCAATAACCCCTTCTGATCAGGACGAGTTCTCCAGATGTAATAGAGGACAATGGTCACCGCAACGATGGCCATGACGGAAAGAATGGTCGGTTTCCATTGTGACTGTAGAGAGTGGAAAAGGCCAAAAGCGATCCCCTCATTCTGCACATACTCAATTTTCAAAAACCCGTCAATAATGATGTAATGCCGAAGCCAGCCGCTGTTAGCAACCCACCACTTGGTGATGAGATCAGCCACAAGGATGACAAAGCCTAGAATGATAGCCAGGGCACGCATATCTTTCCGAGTTTCAGGTTCCAAGTTTCAGGTTTCAGGTTCCAAGTTTCAAGTTTCAAGTTCCAAGTTTCAAGTTTCAAGTTCCAAGTTTCAAGTTCCAAGTTTCAAGTACCAAGCACAGGTTCGTTATCAAAGCCTGAACGTTGTGTCACCCCTAACCTTCAACCTTCAACTTTTCTTAGGACACCGATTTCCTGGAGAACTTCGTAGCAACGAGAACAAATCATAGGCAAACCCGCGTGTGTCCCCACAGAAGGTAAATGATTCCAGCACCGCTCACACTTTTCGCCAAGGGCTTTTGAAACAGACACTTCGATCTTTTCCCCGGAAAGCTCTGAAGCTTCCGTGAGTTCGACATGAGAGACGATGAAGAGAAAGCGTAGATGTTCGGAAAAAGTTTGCAAGTACTCAAAGCTCCTGCGTCCGCATTGGATGTTCACCGTGGCTTCCAGGGAGTTGCCGATCTCTTTTCTCTGACGACTCTCTTCAAGTGCTTTGCTCACCTGGGTTCGGATCTTCAGAAGTGGTTCCCAACGCTCCAGGAGCTTTTTATCTTGGTATTGGTCAATTTCTCTTGAAAACTCAGTCAGATGGACCGATTCGACCGGCCCACCATGCGAGTAGAGATTCTTCCAAACCTCTTCGCAGGTGAAAGGCAAGATGGGGGCGAGAAGACGGACAAGAGTGTCCGTGATTCTGAACAATGCGGTTTGAGCGGCCCGCCGAGCCAGCGAGTCAGGAGCCGAAATATAAAGACGATCCTTTAAGACGTCCAGGTAAAAACTGGACAGATCGACGACGCAAAAGTTGTAAAGGGTATGGTAAACCACATGAAACTCAAATTGCTTGTAGGCTTCCTCGGCCTGGTGAGCTGCCCAGGCCATGCGCGCCAGCGCCCACCGGTCGAGCTCAAATAAACCTTCATTGGACACCTGTTTGGACGCGCCAAAGTCAAACAGGTTTCCCACCGGGAAACGAATGGTGTTGCGAAGTTTCCGGTAGGCTTCACGCAGCCGCGACAGAATCTCCCCTCCCAGACGTGAGTCTTCGGTGTAGTCAATGGAGGAAACCCACAGTCGGAGAATCTCTGCTCCATCTTTTTTCATAACATCGAGCGGCGAGATAACATTGCCCCGAGACTTCGACATGGCGTGTCCTTCCGCATCCAGTGAAAAGCCGTGGCAGATGACCGTGCGATAAGGCGCTGCATTTCGCACTCCGACAGCGATCAAAAGCGAGCTGTGAAACCAGCCCCGATACTGATCTGGCCCCTCTAGATAAACGTCAGCGGGCCAAGGTAGATTCTCAGCTTCCCGCAAGACGATGTGTTGACTGGTACCGGAATCAAACCAGACGTCTAGAATGTCGTATTCTTTTTCGAGTTCGGTGCTCCCGCATTGACATCGGGTTCCATCCGGAAGCAGTTCGGCGACACTGCGCGAATACCAGGCGTCGGCACTTTCCTTTTGAAAAATGTCGGCCACGTGATCGACAATCTCGCTGCGAAGAAAGGGTTTCTCACATTTTTTGCAGTAGAAACTGGTAATAGGGACTCCCCAGACCCTCTGCCGGCTAATGCACCAGTCTGGCCGGTTGGCGAGCATACTGCCCATGCGCTCTTGGCCCCAGTTGGGGATCCAGCGAACCAGCTTGACCTCCTCAATTGCTCGCCTTCGCAAATCGGCATGATCCAGACTGATGAACCACTGCGGAGTAGCTCGAAAAATCACCGGATTATGGCAGCGCCAACAGTGAGGATAGCTGTGTACAATGGTTTTCTCAGCCACCAAAACTCCCTTTTCGGCCATAAACCGATTGATCTTGGGGTTGGCTTCAAAAACCTGGAGACCTGCAAAGTGCTCGACATCAGAAGTGAACCTTCCCGAATCGTCCACTGGACAGTAGATCTGCAGTCCATGTTCGATTCCCATCAGGTAGTCGTCATGGCCGTGTCCCGGAGCGGTGTGGACGGCACCTGTTCCCTGCTCGAGTGTGACGTGGTCAGCGAGAATACTCTTTGATTCACGATCCAACCAGGGGTGTCGAAAGACGAGGTTTTTCAGAGCTTCTCCTCTGAGCGTGATCACGATCCGATAGTCCTCAAATCCGCATTCCTGAGCCACTCGTTCCAGCAACTCCCGGGCGATAATGTAGATCTCGTCCTCCACCTCCAGTAGGGAGTACTCGAAATTCGGATGAAAACAGACCGCAAGGTTGGCCGGGAGGGTCCAGGGAGTGGTGGTCCAGATCAACGCAAAGACCTTCCGGTCCGCCAACTGGGGATGCAGACTTGTTGATCCTCCAACCAGCGGAAACTTCACATAGACCGAGGGACTGCTGTGGTCCGCGTACTCTACCTCTGCTTCAGCCAGAGCCGTTTCGCAGGAGATACACCAGTGCACTGGTTTAAACCCCTTATAGACACTGCCCTTCTCGACAAATCTACCGAAAAGGCGAGCGGTCTCTGCTTCATACTCGTTGCTCATGGTCAGGTAAGGGCTGTCCCACTCCCCGAAAACACCGAGTCGTTTGAACTCTTCGCGTTGGATTTCGACGAACTTTCGGGCGTACTCACGACACTGCTGGCGGACCTTGAGCAGGTCCATGCCTGCCTTTTTTTGTCCCACTACCTTGATTTCGATAGGCAGACCATGACAGTCCCAGCCAGGCAGGTAGGGAGAGTCATACCCTTCCATGGTTTTGGATTTAACAATGAGATCCTTCAAGATTTTGTTGAGAGCATGACCCAAATGAATGTGCCCGTTCGCGTACGGAGGGCCATCGTGCAGGATAAAAGTCTTCCGGCCTTTGCGGGCAGAGCGGATTTTCTTAGCAAGGCCCATCTCCTCCCACTGCGCCAGTATGCGAGGCTCCAGTGTCGGGAGATTCGCCCTCATAGAGAAGTCGGTTTTCGGTAGATTGATCGTCTTTTTGAGGTCTAGTTGGTCGGGCAATCTTCCAATCCTTCGGCCCCCTTAGCGGAGATTGAATTGGACTTCGATGGTGGCAAGAACATCGACCGGCTGTCCATTAAAGGTGCCCGGACGAAATCTCCAATTTGTGGCAATTTCTTGAATGGCCTTCTCTTCCAAGCCGTAACCAAGGCCCCTCAACACCCTGAAGCTGTCAACTCGTCCATTTTTTCGAATGATGGCTTGAAGAATAACAATTCCCTGAACTTTTCCCTTGATGGCGTCGTCCGTATAGGTCGGAATCGTCTGCACTAAGATCTGCGGCATGGTGACACCACTGCCGATTGTATAAATGCCGCCGGCGCCAGTTCCGGGACCTGCACCATCAAGTGGCCCACTGCCGGAACCACCCGTTCGACCCTGTCCCCGACCTCCTCGAGCGGGAGGACCAGGAGGTGCCGTAATATCACCAATATTCAAATCCGCAGCAATTTCTTCCTGTATTCGTGGGATCTCTTCGATCTCCTTCTTACGGATAGGCTCGGGTGCGTTGGGAGTGGGGTCGGGAATCGGAATGAACTCGGGCTTTGGTTTCGGTACCGTCGGCTTTGGCTTGGGAGGAGCTGCCTCCGGTCGATTTCCACCCCCCGCGAGAGCGGCAGGTCTGGCCAATTGTTTCAGGACCAAGACCTCCTGAGTGGGAATAAAGACCTGACTGCCGAAGGAGGGAAAAACAATCAAGAACACCAAAATGTGAAAGAGGACGGACAGTGTAGAGGCCACTTGGAAAGGCTTGCGGCCGGAGATGTCATCCTGAAAAACGTTGTAGGGATCTTTTACGTACTGAGGACGCTCGGCCTCGCTGATTTTCAGAGCGAGGAGTTCCTCAATAAAATTTTTAACATTCGCTATAAAACTCGACTCTTCGGTCGCCATCTGCTTGCCAACTTCCTGTCCTTATTATCCTAAAAAGCAAAAGTCTTCGAGTCAAACGCTCTACCGATTATGGATGAAGACTGGTAGGAAAAGTATCAAACTGGGGTCGGAGCGTGAAATTCCAA
>JALLON010000233.1 GCA_027717925.1 Acidobacteria bacterium AH-259-G07
GTCGTGTTTCTTACCAGCTCGATCTGGCTACTCGGATAAGGGCTCTAAGACGATAAAGGAAGCTCGCTGGATATCGAAGGTCTTGGAAGTGTGATCCAGGGCCTGAAGTTGAAAGGTGTAGTTTCCGGGACCAAAATCGGTCAGGGGAACCACCGTGCCATATTCGACAAACGTTCTGTCTGAAGTCTCGATTATGCGGGGTGTTAGCCGCTTCACAATCTGCCCATCTTGGATAAAGTTGGCATTAATGGAAATCTCTCCTCTGTCAGGGGGAACCCAGATCTGGAAGTAGAGAAATAAATAGCCGCCATTGTTGAACCTGTTGGAGGGATTGGGCAAAAGTCGAGCATTGTTGAAGACTATATTATTTCCGATCGGCGACGATTCCACTGCCTGTGTGTCGTCGAAGTCTCCTTCGGGCAATACTTCTACACGGTTTGTGAGAATCATTGAACCCAGTGTTACTTTACTGGGCGCCACAACGGCCAGAACGATGGGTTTCTCCTGATAACCAGTTCTCTGACTTCCCACTTCGCGAACAACCACCCTGAGTCTGTATTCACCAGAGGGGGCCGAGAATGTGTTCAAGTAGTTAATCTGCTCCGGCTTGAATTGCTCAAGAATTTTGGAATTGAGCTCCAATGAATCGATAAACTCGTCAAAGACCTCGCCCTGATCGTCAATAAGGGCCGCATACAGGTCACACTTTTCGTCTTTCAGATCCTCCGGATTGAGGCTGATCTTCAAGGAAATCAACCACTCCGCCGCGGGCCGGTAAAAAACCTGGGTGGAGAAACCAAAGTTAACCTCTCCAAACGAAACCTGTGTTTTCACGGATTTGCGCAGTTCTGCTCGCGCCCTTTCTCGACGTTTGATCTCCTCTTGTCTTTCCTCCAAGAGATCTCCAGGGGAATGGAACAGATCATCAAGGTATCGCGAAAATTCGGCCATCCCGGAGGAGGGAAGATCGGCGCCCTTGGCATTCATTAGCGCCGGTGGACCGGCCATCACCAGTTGGTAACGCACGTCTGCCTCCAGCCAGTTTGGATCAGACGCCGGAAAGAAGTGACGGGCCAGCTCATCGGCTCTCTGCTGTGCCAGTCCCGAGTCGCTTAGGGCAAAGTTCTGGCGGCTAAGACCGGCAGAGGGCTGGAAAATGAGACGGATTTCTCCTTTGTAATACTGTGCATTCGGGTTCTGATGATAAGCCCACACGATCGTGTTGGGACTGCGTTCCGTTCGAGGGAGCTCACGAATCGGACTGATGGCGGAGCGAGAAGTGCGAAAGTACTGCGCGTCGGGCGGGCCGTGGATGATGTAGATGCGACCCCGATCGGTCTTCCAGCCTGGCTTTCCCTCCTGAAACATCTTCTTGGCAAAAATGAAACGGCGATAGTGTTCTTCTTTGTATTCATTTCGCTCGGTGGAGGGCGTGGGATCGCGCCTGCGCCAGAACCGGGTAATGAATTCGTCACGCGCTGCGTCATCCTTAAGGTTCTTGAATTCGTCCCGCTCCTTTTCGGAAATAATCCAAACAACCTCTTCGTTCATCCACTTTTTGTAGTTGATTTTGGCCTGGGCAGACGTCGTCATAAAGAGGGATGCGAGCAAGGCAATTGTGATCGAATAGGGAACTCGCTCAGTTAAGGCTACCATCGTGCGAGGCTCTGGTGCTGTGGTGCTGTGGTGCTGGCGTGGATCTTGTGAGACGAACATTTGCGAAAGCACGAGAGCAGCAAATCACGACAGCACCTTCAGTACACGGTAAAGGGTCTTCGTGTGGACACATTGTGTTTCAAGACCCGGTCATAAACTTCGAGCTCCAGGAAGTAATCTCCCGGGTGAAGTGTTCGCAGGGGGATCGACAAGCCGTAGGCGGTTTGACGGACCTTCTGGTCTTTCAATTTTGACTCCGCTACATAGTCCAGAAGCTTTTCCGGAATTGAAGCGACAAGTTTGTTCTCCCTCCAGATTCGGCACTTCAGATCCAGGGCCGGTTCCTCTGTCCCCTGAGCAATTCCCGGATTGTACACTTCGAAAAAGGCCGTCAGTTTCTCGCGCCTGCGAAAACGGCTGTCCGTCGCCGGCATCAGCACATAGTCCTTGAGATACAGAGGGCTCGAACTTCCCAAAAACCGGCCTATTGAGGTCGTCTTCTTCAGTTGCTCGAAGTTCTTTCTGGAGATAACCTCGTCGAAAAGAAGAACCTCGCTCATGGCTAAATCGGGGCCTGAATAGTCGGGAGCCTGAATGTCGCGCTCCAAATAGGCCATCGCTCCTCGATTCTTTAAACGTGCGTACACCAGCAATTTATAGTGACCTGGCCGAGCCGAAAGTCGAGTCTGGTACACAAACTCTTCTCCATCCCCACTTGCACGACTTGATTTGCCCGACCCTCCAATCTTGAGAGAATCCACCACACTGGCAGCCGAGGATCCATCCGCCCGAACCAGCTCGAGCAGAACTTCCAGGATATCTCCCTCGTGCTCTGAACTGATCCCCAAAGTGATGGGAATCAGAGTGGCCCCCGAACGAGATCGGATCAAACCAAAGAAGAGGCCGGGATAAAACTGCTCAAAAAAGACCCGCGACTTTACCGCCTCCTTAAGCCGGCGCTCCCTCACCCATCTTTCCTGCAGCACTTCCCCGGGTGATCTTTCCAGGTCTCGCAGCGCCATCTGCAGATCGGTGATGCTGAAAGAGGGAAGACGGCTGGGGTGAAATATGCTTTGATAAAAGTCGTCGATATCGGGAAACCGGTATTGGCCCGCATACAGGATTCGATACTCCCCCCCAAGTCTCTGGCCGCGCAGAAAGCTCATAATTGCGGTATCACGTGCAACTCGAGCCGCATAGGACTGGTTTTTACGTGCTCCGACCTTCTTGATGGTCAGGTGCAGCATATGCAGTTGGCCGGGGTCAATTCTTGAGAACATGACCTCAAAGTAGCCCGGGAAACTCCGGGCGCCCTCTAGATGGCGATACACCCAGATTTCAGTCTCAGGCCTGACCAGCTCCATGGGGTAAGAACGCCGTTTATCTGGATTTCCTCCGGTAATAACTTCAGTCGGATTCTGAATGCTCACTCGCAGCGGATTTCCCCCGAAAGTGAAGGTGATGTCATCGGGTGGACCGTGCATGATATAGATTCGACCGCGATCCGTCTTCCAGCCAGGCCTGCCTTCATGAAAGCGCTGGTTGGCAAGACGAATTCGCCTGTAGTGCTCCAGACGATACTCGCTTTCTTCGGTAGAAGGATCCGGGTCCCGGAGGGCCCAGAATCTCTCAATGAACTCTTCAAGGTCAAGCTCTGAGGGCAATGTCAGGAATTCTTTTCGCTCCTGCTCGCCGATAATGTAGACGACTTCTTCTTCGAGCCAGCGTCGGTGCTTATCAGAAAGATCTCTCTTGTCGGCAGAGTACAGTAGTGGCATGGCTACCGAGAGAAAAAGCGCTAACCAAAATGACGCGTGTCTTACCCACATACAGAACCGCCCGACCCAAAGGCTTTTCCAGTGTTATGCAGGTAGTATATCGAGCCTCGAAGCCCGAGGGAAGCCAAAAAACGGTAAGCTTTTCAGCCTTGGCCGCCTGGGGGGGGCGGTGGCTCGCCCCGAGCGGTGCTCGCAGGATGTTTGGGATAGGGGTAGGAAGGGACGGTTAATTCCCGGCCCCTCCCCCCTCCGAACCGGACATGCGAATCTCCCGCATCTTATGGGGCGCGCCCCATAAGATGCGTTATGTGGCCTCCGCACTTACGTGGCGCTGCCTGAATATCACCTTGATAATCCCATCACCTCGATATTTTAACGCCACATAAGATTTTATTCGATAATGGTTGGATCTCATCCAAAAAGGAGGATCCAAACCATGTTCGAAAAGTTGTTTAAGTATCGCCGTGTCTTAGCTCGCCACCGTGACGGTCCGTTTGCGGAAGAGCGAGCCCACTATCTTTCGCATCGTGCACAGCAGGGAGCTGCAAAGGAGACCCTGCTAAAGATGGCCCGCGAATTGCTCGTGGTTTCCCGTGAAGTCAACCTGATCCCCGGCCAGAAGATTGGAGTCGTTGAGATCGAGGCGGCTGCTGGGCGTTGGGCTCGACGCCAGCAGCGACACCGTCGGGCGCGTACGCAGCGATGGTCGCGAGGACTCTTCGTCCTGACGGCGACCCAATGGCTTCAGTTCCTGGGTCGTTTCAAGAAGGCCGAGGAGAAGGCAGTCCCCTTTTCAGACCTGATCAATGACTTTGCCACTTACCTGTGTCACGAGCGGGGTCTGTCCGCAGTCACGATCCGCAACTACTGTTGGCATGCCGGGCGCTTTCTCCGCTGG
>JALLON010000234.1 GCA_027717925.1 Acidobacteria bacterium AH-259-G07
GTCTCCTGTCTCCTGTCTCCTGTCTCCTGTTAGCGCTTCACGTCCTTTTCTCGTCTGTGCCGCTGCCGATCATGCTCCTTCTCCTTGAGGAATTCCTCAAAAGCCGCTATCTGAGCAGGCTGGAGAATAGCTTGGATCTGTTTGCGTGTCTCCAGGCGGATGGCTCGAGACTGCTTCTTGGCTTCCCGGTTGGCTTCGAGGAAGTGTTGACGACTCTGCTCGAGGATCCGACGAAGCTCCGACTTTTGTGACGCGTCGAGAGCCAGCAACTCCGCCAGGTGATTGACGCTCCGTTCCGGGGGTTGTTTACTGCGTGTCTCATGGCGCCAGCCAGGCGAGTCACTTGCCTCCGAGAGGCGAGCTTGAACCCCCAGGAAGGTCAAGGTACCTCCGAACACGACACCCACCAAAAAGACAAGCAACACCCAAAGGATGGCTTTACTGCGACTCTTCAACAGTCGGTTCCTCCTCCGGTATTTCCCTGAGAGAATTCACCACGTACTCCAAAGTAAAGTCCTCTTGCACAAGCTCTTCGAACAGGATTTCAGAATAGTATTCCGCGGATTCTGGCTCTGTGAGCTGGTAGAGGAGAAAACTGGTAGCGAGGATCAGGGCAACAAAGACCGGGATCAGTTGCTGCGCAGCCCGCTGAAGTAAAAAGGCGAAGGACACCCTCATACTTTGAGCGAGCTGAGCAACTCGCTGAGCAAAAAAAGGCGGCCCGTCGATCCGCGGAGCCCATTTCACTTGAAAGCCCAAGAAGCGGAAAACCGCCCACTTTTTCCCGCATTCTTCACACCTCTTCAGATGGGATTGATCCACGGGGTCGTCAAAGTTCAATTCTGCAAAAGCAATATGATCTTCACTCATGTGTCATCTTTTTCTCGGAGTAAAGAATTTGACTCAGTTCTTGCTGCAGCTTTTTTTTTGAGCGGCTAACCCGAATTCGAACGGCTAGCTGCGTTGTATCCAGGATTCGGGCGATTTCAGGATAGCTCAAACCTTCCAGTTCGCGAAGGACAAAGGCCAGCTTGTCCTTCTCGTTTAGTCTTTCCATTGATCTTGCAAGGAGCTCGAAAAGCTCCTGCTCTTCTTCCTCGCTCAACGTGCTGCACTGATTAAACTGTTCAAAGAAATACTCCATCCGCTCCTCTTCGTCTCGGCCAAGATCCGAGAAGAGGCGAATACGGCGCTTGCGCACCCTTCGTATCTCGTCCAGACAGGCATTGGCGGTGATGCGTGAGATCCAGGATTTCAGGGGTCGCTCTGTGTCGAACGTATCTAAAGATCGAAACACCTTTAAAAACACCTCCTGGGCCAAATCCTCGACCTCGTCTCGATATCCCAAGTAATGATAGACGATGTTAAAAACCAATCGCTGATAGCGCTCAATAATCTCCTCGAAAGCCTGGGGGTCACCTTCCAGAGTTGCCCTGACCAACTGTCCATCTGTTCTGGCCATCCCTCCAAAGTATATTACGGAAGGGAATTTCTTTGTTTCATCTAAGTGCCTCGCTTCCAACCTTTGCTAATCCCGTGTATTATTTTTCTTTATGCAAGAGCGCAAGTATGTGCGCACTTTTTTATTAATTTCCTCTGCTTTCGTTCTCTATTTTCTCGTCCAGATCTTTCAACCTTTTCTCTTGCCGATCAGCCTGGCCGTTATCCTGGTGAGCTTGTGCTATCCGGTTTTTGATTGGACATGTAAGAAGCTGAAGGGGAGGCGTGGCTGGGCGGCGCTAATGACCTGCCTGTGGGTGACGGCGAGCATCATCGTTCCTTTCGTGGTGCTTGTGGTACTTTTGGCCGCAGAGGTGACCGAGGTCTATCAGCAGTTTAAGCGGAAACTGGAAAGCGGCGAATTAGAAAACCTCCTTGATCTTAAGGATAACGCCTATTTACAGCCGCTGTTAGACCGGATCAACCTGGACTTGGACAATATCGACCTCATGGGTAGTCTGGCTGATGCTCTTCAGCAGGTGAGCCTCTTTTTTCTGAGCCACAGCACCGCTATGCTCTCTGGTCTCTTTCACATATTCACTGGTTTCCTGGGTTTCCTGATCATGTTGGTAACAATGTTCTTTCTGTTCCGGGATGGGAACCGTTTGATGGAAGAGCTGAAGACCTGGTCTCCCTTTCCCGAACGTTATGAGCAGCTGCTTGTCAACAAATTCCAAGAGGTCACCAGCGCTACTGTTCTCGGAAGCTTGTTGACCGCTTTGGCCCAGGGGGTTGCTGGAGGTTTGGTTTTCTGGATTGTCGGAATCTCTAACGCCCTTTTTTGGGGTTTCTTGACTGCTTTGTTCTCTTTGGTCCCAGTCGTCGGTACGGGAATTGTCTGGGTCCCCTGGGCCATCTACTTGTTCGCGACAGGGTCGGTAGGTTGGGGAATTTTTCTAGTGGTAACGGAAGTCTTCTTTGTGGGCATGATCGATAACTTTTTACGACCGCTCTTCATCCAGGGAAAAGCCAAGATGCATACTCTGCTTGTGTTTTTTGCCATTATGGGTGGGATCGCTTATTTTGGGATGATTGGTATGATCTTCGGGCCGATTATTGTGGCAGTAGGTCTGACGTTTCTTGAACTCTTCAAGATCGAATTTCGCAGTGAACTCGCCAAGCTAGAGCAATGAGCCTTTATCAACGCTGGATTCAGAATCGAGAGCGAACCCTGACCTTGCGCGACCGCAATCGAAGAATCTTCCCCTTTGATTGGGGCTTGGAATGGGTCGGCAATAACGGCGATAGGGGGCCAGGAGATCCTTTGACCTGTTTGAAAGAGTACGCCGAGGAGGTTTTGCGCGACAGCGATTCTTTTTTCGATCCGCCCCCCCTTCAGGACTGTGCCCTGAAGGGGAATGTTTTGACCTTTGCCACTCCCACACCTTCGCTTTATCCTGAGAACAATACCGTTTACTGCCGCTTGTTTACAGCCCAAGATTCTGAAAAAGCTGTGATCGTTCTTCCTCAATGGAACGCCGCTTCCGACAGTCATGTGGGTCTTTGCCAGAGCCTGAGAAGGCTTGGCATCACGGCGGCCCGTCTGTGTATGCCCTATCACGAGCAGCGGGCGCCCGAAACAATGAAGCGAGCCGACTACATGGTAAGTCCCAATATCGGTCGAACCTTGCACGCCGCGCGGCAGGCCGTTTTAGAGGTTCGGCAATTGGTAATCTGGCTTAAGGAACAGGGCTATAAGCGGATAGCGGTCCTGGGCACAAGTATTGGATCGTGTATCACCTATCTGGCTTTCGTTCATGATCTCTCCATTTGTACTGCGGTTTTTAATCATGTTTCTTCCTTTTTTGCCGATGTGGTCTGGACCGGTCTTTCAACTCGCTATGTACGCTGGGGTTTGGAAGGTCACGTCTCACTGGAGAATCTGCGTCGATGTTGGGCTCCTATTAGCCCCTACTTCTTTATTAATCGCCTGAAGAGCAGACATCGTCCTCATCTGCTGATCACCGCCAAATATGACTTAACGTTCATGCCTCAGCTTACTGAAAGGGTATTGCATCAATACGAGGCTCATAACATCCCGTACCAACTGGTCGTTCTGCCCTGCGGGCACTACACGACCGCAACCTTCCCCTTTAAATACCTGGATGGTTGGCATATCTGTCGCTATCTGATTCACCAGCTTTCCAGTCATGCTTAACTGAGTCTCGACTTGACTCCAAGGGGTGACATCTCTATCACAGCGTGCCGTCGTGCTTTCGTGACTGCCCACACGAAAGCACGAAAGGCAGGTGCCGACAGAGTGCGACGAGTGGTTTTCGGAGGCGAACCCATTAATGAGTTATAGTTGAATCGATGGTGAAGAATATTCTCCTGACCGGCCATCCAGGTGTCGGTAAGACCACCTTACTCAAGAAAATTATCAATCGATTTGG
The DNA here is from genome assembly GCA_027717925.1 of Acidobacteria bacterium AH-259-G07. Taxonomy (GTDB): domain Bacteria; phylum Acidobacteriota; class UBA6911; order RPQK01; family JADFOI01; genus JALLOL01. The sequence goes on from JALLON010000234.1 coordinate 3,894, forward strand.
TCATCTCGCCCTCACCGGTTTTTATACCGAGGAGATCCGTGAAAAGGGTACCCGTGTGGCTTTTAAGGCGGTGGCGCTGAATGGAAGCGTGGTCGTTTTCGCTCATCGCGATTTTCAGACCGCACCGGAACTTCGGGTTGGAAAGTATGGGGTCAAGCCTGAAGTACTGGAGACGCTGGTACTTCCTCACCTGAATCCCTATCGAAAAGCTGCGGATCTGGTGGTGGTGGACGAAATTGCCAAGATGGAACTGCTTTCGGTGCGGATTAAAGAAAAGTTGGTGGAGGCTCTCGATTCCGAATGTCCGCTGCTGGGAACGATTTCCCTCAAAGGGACCGGTTTTCTCAAACGTGTCAAGGATCGCAAGGACGTCGAGATTTTTAAAATCACCCCGCTAAATCGGGACGCTGTCTTCGA
>JALLON010000235.1 GCA_027717925.1 Acidobacteria bacterium AH-259-G07
AGGCACTTACCCTGATCGACAAAAAACTCCAGTAGAATATGACGCAAATTCGGTGCCAGCACCCGGAAATTCAAACCCAACTCCTTGTAAATGCTCCATTAACGGCGGATAGGTGCAAGGGACAAAAAACAGGGACTTGAGTAGCCCCTTCCCCTGATCCAATTTTTCCAATCATGATCCAAAAATTTGAACTATAAGGAGCGAAGAACTAGCCTGAAGTCGGTTCGAGGATCTTCTCTAGTGTTAACTAGAATCGGAGGGCGACTCCCCCGCGGACGGTCCTTGGACTTCGAACCAGGGTAACATCCCCCATGGCGGTTTGCATCTTGCCCAGATCTTCATTGGTGAGGTTGCGGATGTCAAATAGAGCTTCGATCTTATACTGGTAGACCGAGAGAAAATCCAGTCCAACGAAGCTCAACCATCCTGCGGGTACCGGTATCATCTGACGCACGAAAAGGTTGATTCCCTCGTTCCCGGTCTCGTACGTGTCAGAGAATGGATCCAAGGTCGTGATGGGGTTACCGTTGGGAACAAATTTGACTAGCGCATTAAGATGAGTTCTGGAGGAGGGAATGTAGGCTTCAATCTCAGTGGAAACTGCATGATAGTTCTTGCGTTCCACCAGAGCGCGCGTGCTGGACTCTTCAAAAACCAAAGCCGGTCCCTGCCAATTAACTCCAGCTCCGTTACCACGAATGTAAGACACGGAAGTATGTAGGTTGGGGCCAAGACGGCGACGCAATGTCAATCGGTATCCGCTGTTATTTGCCTGTTCGTCGTCCAAATGTAGAGCTTGTACTTCGGGCTGATATTTGAAGACAGCCAGGAAAGGAGTGGCTCCCCCGAACAGCTGATTCTCATAGGCCGCAAACTCGATCCCGGTGTCTTGGTTGAGTTGCTGAGTGATGCTGGCCTGGTAGTGCCGTGAGGTTCCGATACTAAATTGATCGCCGACCCGCGAGAAGTAAACTGCATCGCTCAGGTTCACCACATCGCCATCCGGTAGGACCAAACTGCTGCGGTGGGTAATCCGTTTGGAAGCCATTAAAAGCTGAACTTTGGTGTGCCCAGTGGGAGAAAAAGAAAGCTCGGCATTCGGGTTGAGAAAGGTTCGACGAACATTTGTCCGCACCTGATCAAGTTCCAGACCCCACAGCAAAGAGAGTGCACTTCCTAAAAGCAGGCGTTCCTGGAAACCCAGACTTAGAATCTGAGTCGTTCCCAAAGCCCGTGTGTAGTCGAGGTTATCGCCGAGGTTATCGCCTAGAGCAGTGGGATTGCTTAGAAGGGCCAAGCTTGGCTGATCAAAGCTCATTCGACCGTAGCCGACAAACACCCGCATTGAATGGGAATCATTCAGGGGGTACTCAATGATATTCTTCAGGCGCCACAGTGAGTCTTCTCCTGAATTTAGCTGTCCAGCCATAATATATTTGTTGTTTCCCCAGGCCGACTCCACGAAAGCAAAATTGGTAGTTGTTCCACCTGCAGCATTACCTGGGAAAACGAAGTAGTCCCCATCCAAGCCTGCATTGCTGTAGACTTCAAAAGCCGCCTCCTCAAAGAAAGGCGCCAAAGGACGGGTTTTAGAAGTCTCACTTGTCGCCTCAGGAAAATCGCGGAAGATGAGTCGTCGCTCCTCTGAGGTTCTCAGCAGTGTCTTGACACTCAGGTTTTCTCCCCCGGAAGAGTCCAGTTGAAACAATTGTTGAAGGATCAGGGTTACCACGGTGGTCTTACCCGGCCTTACTTGAATTACATTTTTTTGCGGGCTTAGATATTTTGAACTCTTAACCAGTATCTCGTAATTGCCCGTCTCAATATTATTGAGCTGGATTTCCCCTCCTGCATTGCTGCGTGTCAGAATCGGTAAGCTCTGTGCCGATGATTTCTGAAGGAGCGCAACCAGGATATTGGCCACCGGCTGTCCGGTCTGGTCCTGGAGTATCCCGGTGAAGTGCCCCAAGGAAGAAGCAAGAACCTGAGGAGAGATGAGAACTAGGCAAAGAGAGCACAATAGGAGAGAAGAGCGTCGAATTTCAAAAAACATACTGTGTTTGGCCCATCCTGAACTTCTCTGAAAAAATGATTGCTCTATTCTAGACTTGTCAGATGACCATATTCAAGAAAATAGTTCAATAAAAAGTTGAAAGTTGAACAATCGGACAGGATACATTCTTGCTGGCGGACATACCATCGGCCCCTAATAACACACTTCATGAGGAGAATCCAGTAGTCAGAAGGCTCAATCGTGGCTCTCATTAGAAAATCGTAAGAGGTTTACCATCTACTTCACTGGGGATCTCCACTTCGAAAATACGGTAAAGAGTTGGGGCAATGTCAAGGATGCTCGGCTCTGATGCTTGGATTTTACGATTGGATACAAAGAAACCAGAGGTGTCGGAAATGTCCGAGGAGCAGTGGTCTCCACTCCACTTCCTCAGATTGGCGACGAGGATATTTTCCGGGATCGCGCCCAATGCTGTCTGCCAGGAGGTCCGATAGCCAGTTCGAAAGCTGATTTGAATGTCACCAGCGTACCCTTGTTGATCACCTGAGTAGATGTCATCTCGAAAATACGCGTTTTGCAACACCAACTCTTCCGTATCTGGGTCCTGATACTGAACGATCTTACTGAGGATTTCATCCACCAGCTGTTTATACTCTTCGCCTGGATTCACAATCCCCCGGCTTTCTCGTCCTCTGAGGTTAATGTAAATATGGCTCAGGCCAAGAGAATAAGCTCTAGTTTTACGCCAGTCGACATTGGGGAAGAAACTGCCCCCGCTGAACATCTGATCTAACTTTTGAAGAGTGGGATCGGTTTCCCGACCTCGGAGATACATATATCCGTTTCGAACCAGCCAGGTATTGGTGTTGAATTCCTTACGCCAGGTGTGAAAACCGTGGTCGGAGACAACCAGCAAGATGTCTTTTTCCTCCAGCAAGTCCAGCACCTCGCCGATGATCAAATCCATCTTTTGATAAACCCGGAAAATAGCGTCTCCGTGCTCTTGCGCAAGTTCTTCGTCATAACGGGGATGCTCGGGATCGATCAGGCGAAAAAACATGTGAGACACGCTGTCAGTGGCGGTGAAAACCGCTGTATAAAGGGAAGATTGTCCTTTCCCAATCTCGGCCAACAAGGCTTTCTCAAGGGTTTCCATAGTGCGAAACAGATCCTCCAGAAAGATCCCTTCACTGATTTGCTCCTCGTTCAGGCCCCAGGTTTCATGCATCCATCCCAGTGTTTTATAGAGACCAAGCTGTTCCACCAACCCGGCTGCATACTGGGCCGGAGCGGAAATTAACACCGGTGGGTCGACAGGATCCAGGCCGATGGGCATCAGATAAAGACGCACCTCGGGGAAAGTCTCCAAGATGTAAAAACGGCTGATCCCTTTGACCTTAACAAAGGGTCCAATAGGAAACTCGAAATGGAACCAGTCGCTCCATTGACCTTCCTGCACTGTTTGTTCCTGACCTTGCAGCTGGATGGTGACCGCAGTTGATTCCTGGTTGAGCTTCAACTCCAAAGGAATCTGGATTCTCTGAAAGTCCTCTCGCCGGGGATCAACGGGTCCATCCAGTTCGGCACGAATCTTTTCGCCATCCATCTCAAGCTTGACTTGTCGCCCTCCAAACTCAGTGTCGTTTAGATCCCATTGCGTGAGGTCCGTTGCCAAGTAAAAATAAGTTCCCCAGGTCCCCCGCACGTCTGGAACACCCAAACCGGAGAGAGTCTGACCGTGACTGAGTTCTTGGGCAGGAAACTCCAAAGGGAGGCGAAGATTGGTGGCAGCGATCCCCGCATCATCGAGGTGCTTCCAAAAAGTTAATCCTTGGCGGTTGTTTGTGATTTTGGGACCTCGAATGGGGATCGTGTCAAAGAGAAACTTCGGTTTTTCCTGCTCCACCAGGCCAATATCCGGAAAATAGGTCTTCGGATCTCGGCGCAGAAAATCGAAGATTCCATGTTTTCCGGGATTCATTCCTGTGGCAAAACTGGCCCATGCCACCGGTGATTGCGGAGGGTTCGTGGTTCCCAGCTTGCAAACAGTCCCTGATCGGGACAGTCGCTGGATGTTCGACAAACTTCCAATCCACTGCTCAATCAAATCCGGATCCACGCCGTCAAAACCAAGTACAATCACCTTAAAGTCGATAGGCCGGGGGGAAGGGCGGCAGCAGCACAAAATCAGTAACAGTGCAAGAGCTAGGGTCTTTGGCATAATTTCGTCATTATACCTGTGAGCCGCCGCGCTCGACTTGCATGCCAGGTATATAATCTAGTCC
>JALLON010000236.1 GCA_027717925.1 Acidobacteria bacterium AH-259-G07
TTCTGTGGGCCAAAAAAAGCTTGCTCGAGATGGCCATTGAGATCGGGGTGCTGTATAATTTTGTCATACAAAAAGGGAGGGTCTTCTGCTTTGAGTCCAAAACGTGTCGCTGTAACGGTTTCTCTTCCCCCCGAGCTGGCCCGGGAATTTGACAAGCTGGCCAAAGACCAGGCTAAAAACAAAAGCCAGCTCTTCCGGGATATGTTCCGCACTTATCGGCGGTACCACCTGGAGCAGGAATTTTATGAGCTTCAGCGCTATGGTGCTCCCGAGGCCCGCAAAAAGGGTATCCTCACTGAAGCCGATGTGGAGGCGCTGGTGTTTCAGGACCGCTGAACGTGCGGGTTGTTTTCGATACGAATATCTTCATCTCGGCTTTTGTTATCCCGGGTGGCAATGCAGAAAAGGCATACCTTCATGCCGTCCGCGGAGCTTTTGAGCTGATCACTTCTGTCGCCATCCTTACCGAAACCGCCAACACACTTAGCACCAAGTTTGCATGGTCACACGCTAGGATCCAAGAGCTCCTCCGGACCATCAGTACAACGGCCACAGTCCTGAAGACCCGGCCTTATCTTGACGTCCTTAGAGATGAGCCGGGCAATCGAATCCTGGAATGCGCCCTTCTTGCCCAGGCCGACGCAATCGTGACGGGCGACCAACATCTCCTCTCTCTAAAAGAGTACCAGGGCGTTGCTATCATCAAACTTGCCGACCTTCTTGCACTGATCGAGCAAGCTTAGTTCTCCTCAACGATGTAACGAACTTTTTTGACCCCATCCGTGCTCTCAACAATCGACTCTTCTAACTTGCTCACGAGTTGCTCCAGTTTCGATATTTCTTGGTTGACCTGCTGAATCCTCTCATCATTTCGGTTCATCTGCTCATCCAGCGCTGGTATGCTAGCGTAATATTTCGCCTGCTGCCCCGAAGGAAAATCTACCTGCCTTTGAAACCTGTCTTGTAGCTTTTCATTAAAAGCCGAGAGGACCGAACGGACTTCACCCCGAGCTGCCGGTAACGAACCCAAGACACCGACAGCAGCGGCACCCGAGCCGAAGAAAAGCTTTAGGATATGGCGTCGATTCATGATCTGCTCCCTGTAACAGACGGATGGTCCTATTATCTCATAACCGCCAAGGCGCGAATGGTAACCTGACCTCGTTCTGACAATGTCGATTTCATATTTTTATTGTATGAATTCATATCAGAGTATTCACTCATCCAGCGCGGATCACGCGGATTTGCGCGGATTTTAGCCCGCGGAAAACGCGAAAACACGCCAATGAGGATCATCACTTGACCTTGACTATGTAGCTACAAAAAAGCTATATTGTTGCTACAAGGAGGCCTTGATGGCCAGCACAGTAGGTGTCAGGGAGCTTAAGAATCAATTGAGCCGTTATCTTCGTGAGGTCAAGCGAGGCCGATCGATTACAGTAACAGAACGCGGGAAGGTTGTGGCCCTCCTTGTCCCCGCCAATGATGGGCCAGACGTTCGGGCGGTCCGGGAACTAGCGAAAAGAGGGGTGGGCTCTTGGAAGGGTGGAAAACCGACCGGTGCAGCCCACCCACCGATCATTAAAGGCAAATCCATTTCCCAAATTGTACTTGAAGACCGCCGGTGATTCTTTATCTTGACACCAGTGCTCTTGTGAAGGTTTATGTCCAGGAGACAGGCAGTCGAGAAATCAAACCCTTGGTTGAAGAAGCAGAGGTGCTTGCCACCTCCCGCATCGCCTATGTGGAGGCAAGAGCCGCATTTGCGCGCAAGTTCCGAGAGCGCGGTCTGTCCGTAAGGAAATATCGTTCCATGGTTGAAGACCTTGACCAGGATTGGGAAAGCTACTTTGTCATGGATGTCTCTGATAGCCTGGTGAAAGCAGCCGGCTCACTCGCTGAGAAGCATGCCTTAAGGGCCTTCGATGCCATTCATCTCGCCTCCAGTCTGATCCTGCGTAAACAGACGGGACGCACGGTGAGATTCTCTTGCTTTGATGAGCGGCTTGTATCCGCAGCCCAAGAGCACGGTCTGCAAGTGGGCCCCTTCTAGATTGTGGATGTCAAGGGAAAAATAGCCCGCTGATTTACGCGGACCTGACGCGGATCGGCGCGGATGTTTTAGACCGCGAAAGACGCGAAAGACTCCCGAAAAGCGCGAATGTGCTTAGGGGCGGTTGCCGTTGGAGAAGTAGCGTTCGACCGCATTGATGAGGACGTTCAGACGCTCGTCCGTACGCTGCTGGGCTTCCGCGAGGTCATTCAAGCGCGCATCGGTGTGTTCCTGCGCCTCCAGCAGGCGGTTGAAACGCTCGTCGGTTTGACCTGCCAGCTCCTCCACAACCCGGCCCATTCTGAAGAGCAGATCCCTCAGCTAATGCATCTGCTCGCTGTTGCGATTGACCTGTTCCTCGAGCTTGCTTAAGTCGGCGTAGAATTGGGTCTGCCGGGCGTAGAATTCCGCCTGCTTATTGACAATAAACTCGATCTGTTTTTCGATCCGCTCGAAGCGCTCTTCCGGGGTCATGCGTTTATGCTACTACATCCCGCGGATCACGCGGATTTGATGCGGATGTTGGGCGGATATTTTAGCCCGCGAAAGGCGCGAACTAACGCGAAAATGATTGGGAAAGTATCAGCGTCTGGGATTGTTTTGGTGATAGTTAAGATCGCCATCCACCATTTCGCGGACTAGATCTTTAAAACAACAAGAATAGCTCCAACCCAGTGTTTCTTTGGCCTTTGAGCAGTCACAGCTGACAAAACTCTGCGCAGCGAGATGGTAGATTTCACGCTCCTGCCCCAGTCGCCGCTAGATTGAAGCCACCCGATCGATCTCCTCCGCTATCTTCCCCCGGAAACGTTTGTTGTGTTTCTTCAAAAAGACGCCTACGTCATGAATCCGGGGGACCTCAAGGCCGACCAATCGTAAGGCCCCCTTCAGCGCTAACTCCACCGCCTCCTGGCATCGTCTCACCACCAGATTCCAGGCCTGCTGCTCGTAATGCCCCTCCGCTTCCGCCAAGATCCGATAAGCGCGGCTCAAGTGGCCTCGGGCCATCTGCTGGTTTGTCACAGTTCGAAGATTTCCCCGGGCGTCAGGTCGGGTTTCAGATCCCAGTATCGAACGTTTCCCATGTGGAGACGACGTGCCCCCAGGCGCTTCAGTGAGCGCTTGAGCTCAGCCAGAACTTGATTGAAGAACCCTCTGCGGTCGTAGAGGATGACTGCATCCTCCACGAAGTCCAGATAAAAGGGTCTGATGATCTTTGCCTCCTGCGGGGTCTGGATGATGACGCAAACGTCCACTGCAGCTCCCTGCTCACGCAAGGCCCACAGCTCCTCTTCCACGGCATCATCGGCCTTCTGCAAGAGCCTCCGACGGGCAAAGCGCCCTCGGGGCAGCCCTTCGGCCACTACCAGAAGATCGATGTCCGAGAACGGGGTGGCCTCGCCGCGAGCCACAGAACCGAAAAGAACCACCGAGATAAGTCGCTCGGCCAACGCCGCTTGGAGCGTCTCAGCATAAACCTCACTTAGTTTGCGGAACGTCTCAACCAGGGTTTCCGACATATGCGGGGACAATGCTAACATGTTTAGCCCGCGAAAGACGCGAACAAACACAAATACTGGGGCGAAAGATGTGCCCGCCTTATGCTGACGCTATAGAATGCCGACTTCAGCCATCCGATCGTACTCTTGCAGCCTGAATCGGCGCTTCTCCAGCGCGACACTCGTGTTTGGAGTCTCCAGTCTAATTATACACCCCGGCATCCAAACCTATATGCTTTAGGCACGCATTTCTCACACCGGTGTGAGAAATGCGGGTTAGATGCAATACTGTTCACTTAAATGTCAGGGTCAGGTTCATCCTTTCTGGTATAAGAAAGGAGGAACCAATGCCACGAAGCTTAGCGGAACTTCCGAAGGGAGCACACATTACGGATTTCATCAGCCTGGGTGTACTGGCTGAGAAGTTTCCCGTGCAGAGGATTCACGAGATCCTCAAAGAGACGGGGCGGGAAAGCGAGCGTGGGCGCTGAGGAAGCCGAACCGATGTATCGTCTGATCACTACCATTCTCGAGGAGAACAAGGCACCGGCCCAGGAACTGGCCGCCCTTTACCACGAGCGCTGGGAGATTGAGAATGCACTGGACGAGCTGACAACCCACTTGCGGGGAGCCAGAATCGTTTTGCGCAGCAAGAAGCCGGAACTGGTGCGCCAAGAGTTCTACGGTTTGCTGTTGGCCCATTTTGCCGTACGGGGCCTCATGCACGAAGCGGCTCTTCAGGGT
>JALLON010000237.1 GCA_027717925.1 Acidobacteria bacterium AH-259-G07
CAACTAAGAGTGATGCTGCTCTTAGTGCGAGGCACTTAGCGAGGGAAGATATGGAAGCGAAGACCAGCACTAACGATGATCGGCGTCCCGAGTAACTCTACTGGCGTTGCTTGCACCGCGTAACGCCGGTTGAAGAGATTTCCCACAGATAAGAACACCTCCCATTGCTCTCCCAAGGGCCGAGATACTGTCAGGTCCGTGACAAAGAAACTTCCCAGTTTCAACTGATTGAGATCATCGTCGAACCGAAGGCTCTCAAAGCGCCCCTGGAGGCTCACGTTGGCCCACACTGGGTTCAGATAATCAAGTCCCAGAGTGGCTCGATGCTTGGGAACTTGTGGTATGCGGTTCCCCTCAATTTCCGGCCGGGCTGGGAAATCCTCGATTATGGCTTCGTCAAACAGGTAGTGGCCTCGTATCCTCCACCGCGGATTGAGGTGGTATACGATTTCCGTATCGATTCCTCGAATGCGCGACCGACCGAGATTCTGCCGCTGGCGAGTGATGAGGTTTTCCGTGGCAGAGATGGTCACGTTGGAAACGGGATCTTTCAGCCGGTTCCAAAAGCCCGTCACACGCCAGAAGAGCTTCTTGGTGATGGCATAATTGAAACCCACTTCGCCACCCGTCAACCGTTCCGGGCCGAGGTTTTCATTTGCGTTCGTTTGTACATTGCCTACACGGAACGGGCGATACAGTTCATTCAGTGTGGGCGCTCTAAATCCCTGGTAGAAAGAGCCTCTCAGCGTGAAATGATCGGTGACGTGAAATGCCATGCCGGCCCGCGGCGTAACGGTCGTCTCCGCTGTCTCTGGGAAATCGGTTATTGTTGTTTGCTGTATGGTGTTGACAATCTCTGTGCGCGAGGCGCCGAAGTTCTTCCAGTAATCGATCCTGGCGCCGAGGACGAGGGTGAGCCGTGGCATCGGTGTTATCAAATCCTGGAAGAAAACCCCGGCGTATATCTGTTTGCCCTCGATAAGGCGATCGCGGATGTTGAGCCCCGCACGTGGACCACGGGGAATGAAGACATCCTCTTCGTTTTCGCCCTTGATCCACCGCGTGTCGGCGCCGACCGTGATCAGGTGAGTATCTGCGAAGCGCCGGAGCCACTGGGCATTCACTCCGATATCCTTGGAAGGTACCTCTTGTAGTAGAACGAGATTTTCGGAGGCGCGGTCTGCTGCTACGGCGGTGAAGCTGCTCTTAAACGTCTGAATGTGCGAGAAAAAGTTCACCCGCCAGTCACTCCCATCGGAGGTAAAAGCTCGCAGCCCGCCGCCAAGGTAGGTCTCGCGCGTGGAATTCTCTCGCAGAGGTGTCCCATTGTCCCGATCTTCGTCAAAGAAGCGACCGTTGTGGAACAAGGTAACATTCGGGGTGGGCGAATAATCCAGCCTCCAGTTAACCGTTTCGTGCCTGGAAGCGAAATCGGTATCGATAGGGCCCCGCTCCTCTTTCCGGACGAGTTTATACCCGCCTGTGCGGAACAAACTGCCACCCCCGGCGACACCAACCGGCCCGAATTTATGGCTCCCGAAGAAGTCGAGATCCCCTGTCCCTCTCAGTCCTCCCTGGCCCTTGATGGCGATCGTCTTCCGCTCTGGCCTCCTGGTAATCACGTTGATCACTCCAGCCATGGCAGAACTCCCATACAGATTTGAGAGGCCTCCCTCGGCGACCTCGATCGTCTCGATCTGCGACTGCGGGATCTTGCTCCAATAGACCCAGTTACCGAACTGATCGTTGTGCGGCACACCATCGAGCATAACCAACGTGCGGCTCACCCCACTGGCTCCGATCCCGCGCAAGGAAACCCCTTGTGTTGCCGGATGCGCCACCAGGCTGCTGGTCCGACGGAACAGACTGAAACTGGGGACCCGTCTGAGCAGATCATCAACGGTCAAGGCGGCCGATCGCTCGATATCCCGGCGGCTGAGCACCGAAACTTGACTTGGAACATCTCCCAGCTCTTGCTCCGATCGGGTCGCAGTGACCGTTATCGTCTCCGTCAAAGGAGCGAGAACCAATGTCAAGCTCACTTGAGTGGCCTCCCCTGCCCTCACCTCGACCGCTTGGGTGAGTCGTTTAAACCCTTCTAGCACTACGTGGATCTGGTATGTCCCAGGAGGTAGATCAGAAAAGCTGAAGTGCCCCCCGGCATCTGAACGACCCCTCAGTTCAATGTCGTTTGGTTGTCCGAAAACGTTCACCGGCGCTCCGGCAACCGGATGACCATCGGGTGCGGTGATCGTTCCTTCAATCTCCCCTGCAACCTGAATGTCTGGCTCGGTAGGGCTTCCCAGCACAGTGACAGCAACACTTCCTACCCATATCGAGGTCACAAATGCAGAGAACAGGAGCGGACCTGCTCTATTCTGCCCCCTACATGTGATTCTTTCGGGCCAAAAATTCATAGCTGTGTATCCTGTTCTCAAGCTAACAAGCTTCTCAGTCTCGCACCATGTTAGGCAGCCGTGGGGAACTCGAAATACGCCTTAGAGAGATCCACTCAGGAGAGTATCAGAAGAAGTCTACTCGACCAAGGTTCTCAATCCCCCGATCTGGCACACCGTTAAGCGGTCCGCCTCCCTTTGGATATCAGTACGACAAGACGACAGGCCAATGAGGTTTCCCGTATTCATTCCGTGAGACTTGGCAGATGGATTTTTGCCACAGCAACCGAGCGAGTCTCAGCTGAATTAAATTTTACGTTGATACCTTTGCTTCGAAGAGCTATTATCCCCCTGTTCCCGGAGTCGTTTCTTTTGCTTTGTGAGGCTTTCATTCGACAACGCTGAGCCAAGTGCCTCGTTTCGTAAGTAGGGTGAGGTTTGCTGATGGGGCTTGCGAGGCGACGTCCAGGAGCGACACAGAGATCGCCCGCAGGTGGGTAGAAACTGCGCCGCTCACAGAGTGGCCGCTACGGGTTTCCTGCCGCTCCTTGGCAGTTGCGGCTCTGTTTGGGTTTTTTCAAAAACCGAAAATGGGAGGGAAATATGCCAACTTTTAGCAAGATGCTTCGTAAGACGGTCTTGATTGTCGTATTGGGTTGCGCTCACATCCAAGCGGCGAAGATCGAGTGCGTTGCTGGTTGTGGTGAGGGTCCGCTCGGGGGCCCGGCTAAAGGGGCCAAACTGATCGAGCCTTTTGGAGTAGATTTCGACCAGCAGGGCAACTGGTACATCTGCCAGTACAAGGGGCAAAAAGTCAGCAAGGTCGATCCCAGAGGGATCATCACGCTTTTCGCTGGGACAGGAGAGAAGACCTACGGTGGGGATGGGGGACCCGCCCAATACGCGGAATTGAATGACCCGCACAGCCTGTACATCAAAGACAAACACATGTACGTGGCGGACACGCGCAACCACCGCGTCAGAAAGATTGATCTGAAGACCGGCATCATCACGACCATCGCCGGCACCGGTGAAGCCGGCTATTCGGGGGACGGTGGCCCCGCCAACCAGGCAGAGTTCAATGGAACTTTTGACCTTGCCCTGGATGCGGCGGGTGAGAAGCTTTATGTGGCCGACCTGAACAACCGGCGCGTCCGGGTCGTTGATCTGAAATCGAGTATCGTAACTACCGTTGCCGGAAACGGTACGCAAGGAGTCCCCAAAGACGGCGCAGAGGCCATTAAGAGCCCATTGGTTGATCCTCGTGCTGTGGTGGTTCATTCGAGTGGTAATCTCTACATTCTTTCGAGGCGGGGCAACGCGCTGCGCCTGGTGGACAAAAAAGGAAAGATCCGGACCGTCATCGGTCCTGGTGATATACGACCGGATATGAATGGGCCAAAGCATCTCTGTTTAGACTTGCAGGGCAATATAATTATCGCCGATTCGGAAAACCACCTGATCCGTCGGTATTCTCCGAAGGACGGAAAAGTCGTGACCATAGCAGGAACAGGAGAAAAAGGTAATCGCCTGGTAGCGGACGATCCGCTCAAGACGCAGCTGAACCGTCCGCACGGCGTCTATGTACACCCGTCCGGTGCGCTGTATATTTCCGACAGTAACAACCACCGGGTGCTGAAGATGACCAGTTGGCAATAGCGAAGTGCTGGGAGCTGACCCGCTGACCACCTGACCCATGCGCTCCGTGGGTAGTTGGTCAGGTGGTCAGGGGGTCAGCTGTCTGTTGTCGTCTGTTGTTTTCCGCCCTGGTAGGATTTTCCATTGGTTAAACAGGCGTTAATCCGCATTTCTCACACCCGCTCTACTGCATCGGCGGAATCATCCGCCCTGACTGCGTTGC
>JALLON010000238.1 GCA_027717925.1 Acidobacteria bacterium AH-259-G07
AGGTCTTCAAGTGCGGGAAGACTTAGCTCAGAAGTACGCTGATCTTTTCGGCGACAAGAGCGTCAATGGTCGCACCGTCAAAGTGGAGGAGTTGATCGCAAAATTTACACACGAATTCAGCCAGGACTTTCGCCGCATCGCCAAGATGAGGCATGAATTTCTGAGCCGACAGGGCGATGTTAGCGAAAAGTATGCATTCTTGCCTCTCGATCAAGAGATCTCCGACGCAGACGGAAACAAGGCCACTGTCGCCCAGATACGCCAAGGGATGCTCGATAACTTCTTCGGAAAAGAAAGTCCATTCCGATGGAAACTCAATGGGAGTATACCCATTCCCGATGAAGTGACTCGGCCCGGACTTCAGGGAACCGGTCCATTCGATGATCTCGGCATGGCCATGTCCGCGCTAAATGCCCGAACAGTCTCCTGGATGCCAGACTGGGAGGACGCAGGCAACGACTATGAAGACAAACTCTATTGCGCATGGAAAAACCTGAAAGAGCTTCTCGCCGGGGAGTGGGAGCGTCGAACCTACTTGCACCCACGCAAGAAAAAGGAGTACCAGATCACAGTGGTGCGGGAGTCATGGGCCACTCTGTTTATTCGTGTCCCGGGTCTGCATTTGAAGAATCGTCAGATGACACTGGACGGGAAACCGGTGCCCGCCACGATTCCGGGTCTGGTCCTGTATGCCTTGAGTAATTACGACTCCCAGCAGCGCCACCAATCCGGAATCTATTACTACATTCCCAAGGTCGAAACTCCAGAGGAAGGCCTTCTGGTTGCCAGACTTTTGAAAGCCCTGGAAGAGGCAATCGGTGTGCCCAGAGGGACGATCAAGATTGAAATGCTGAACGAGAGAGCCCGATATACTGCACATCAAGAAGCCATTATGTGGGTATTGAGAGACTGGCTGGTCGGTCCCAACGTCGGCCGTTGGGATTACATCAATAGCCGCATCGAAATGGGCAAGGACAACCCCCAGTTGGTTTTCCCCGACCCCCACACTGTGACCATGACGGGCCCCGCAATGACGGCTTACACCCGCAGGAACGCCTTGCTCACTGCACTGGTGAATGGCTTTCCGGTGGGCGGGATGACAGCCGTGATGAAGAACCCTAGGCAATCCAAACAGGTGAATGACAAGGCGGTGAGGTCAATTTGGTTCGACAAACTCCGGGAGAGGCTAACCGGGCTGTTTCTCATCGAGGGCAAATTGTTCGACACTTACCGGCAAAGTTGGGTGGCCACGACGGAAGATGAATACGTCCGGGCAGGAGAGAAAGCGCTCATTGCCAAGTTCACTGGGGGCGAGAGCGGTGAATTACAGAATTTGGTCGATCAAGCCACCGATGAGGAGCGCGGATTTTTGGAGAACCTGGGTCTTTTGAAAGACGGGAAAATCAATCCCTATCCCGTTTCCAAAGAGGATCTCACGGTTGAGAATCTCTTCTCCGACAGGGCCTGGAGCGAGCTCTTCGATGTCCCCAAGGGAAGCATCACAGAAGAGGGACTTCGCTATGCGATTTACATGGCTACCGAGTATATGTTCCAGCAGCTCAATGGCAACAATGCCGCTGCAATTGACGATTACCTGAGCGGTACCCGTCTGATGAATGACTTTGCCACCTATGAGATTTTCTGGCACTGGTTGTGGACTACCCTTCATCACCAGGTCGAGCTGACTGAGGACGGGAAAACCACCAAGAAAGGAGAACGAATCACCGAAAGGCTCATGTCCCGGCTTTTGGACGAGAGATGGAAAACGGTTGAGGAGTATTTTGCCCAGCAGGATCGGCAAGGGATGGTAAGCCGTTTTGATCGGAGCAAAGCGCCTTTGGTCATGGACGTGCTGCGGCGACAGCTCCTTCATCCCCGGTGGATCATGTATGGCTCCAGGGTCCTCCTGTCCATCATAGAATCCGACGAAGAGGAGCGAGAGCAAATTCTAGCCGCCGTCTTTAGTCCTTCTCGCGAGGATGTCGTCGGCAAAGTGCAAGCCGGAGAGCTTCCTGAAAAGGTATTGTCCGCCTACGATTACGTCTACGACACGTCTCAGGAATGAGTGTACTCTCTATTTCCTAAGCTCGAATCCCTTCCAGCTGATCTCCCACTCACCCCCTGCGGGATATTTCTTCCATTCCCAAAAGAATCCTCCCGGGATTCTCTCTCTCCTCAACCCGGCCTCTTTAATGATTTCCCTGATGCGGTTGAGTTTGGTCCGCATGTATCCAGCGCTATCAAAAAGGATGACTCCGTCTAGGGCGAGGTCGAGATAAAAAGAGGGGAATCCGCTTTCAAACTCTCTCTGTGTCTTGGCAAGAAAGGAGACGCCTCCCTCCAGCTCCTCATCACACAATTTCCGCAAATGGGGGTAACGTCTCATGGGCGAAGCGGGCAGAGAACGGGCCAAAACAAAGATATCCCAGTCCCTCGCGCCGTGGGTCGCTCCCCGAGCATGCGAACCAAAGAGCACTACAGCAATCAGGTTTCCACCCAACCCCTCTCGGAGGTTTTCTACCAGAGGCCGTAAGGCCCCTTTTAGTTTTTTCTCTTTCGTGGCCATTTTTCGACTATCCCAAAGGCGGCATCATGAGCCCCCCGCGCCAGACTCACTGCCTCCTCTGCACTCTCCCGATCAAAGAGTTCCCACGGCGTGCGGTACTGGCTCTCATCGCCGTAATCGGTTCGAATATGTTCTTCAAACCCCAATTTGTCGGCGATCTCTCCAAGTGTAACTATTTCCTTATTCAAACTCTTTAGCCGAGCATCTTTCAACAATTTTGACAATGCCGTTTTTAGCCGATGGACTTTTGGAATCGGACCGCGCATTGCAATAACAGCCTTAGCAGCGTTTTCGACGGCCATCTGAGCATTATCGACACACGAGCGCCAGCGCGAGAGCTGAAGGTCCTCTTCGGCTTCCCTGAGAAAACCCGCTGCTAATTTCAGGCGAAACTCTGCATCTCGCTTGGGATTCATGCATGGATTCCCTTCTACAGTAATTCCCTGAGCTGGCGTGATTATCTCCTACCGGGAGGGAAGCGACAAGGCTTGGGTGCCCACCTCGAGTTAACCCATCACACTTCCAGGCCACCGATAAGAGCCAGGTTTGACGGTCAATAGCAGTGGAGCCTTTTCCTGAACCTCCATGGAGACGACGCCGGGGGCTAACTCCCGGATGACTCTCAATCGTTTCCATTCCGAGTGCCGCACTAGTGCTGACGCAGTTCCACCTCCCTCGACACAAATATGATCCACAGACCTGCGGCTCAAGACCTGCTCAATCAGTTGGACTAAGCGGCTGGTCAAGACCGGCGGTAAGTTTGGGTCTTGAGAAAATGGGCGGTCGATCGTCACCAGGACCCGGGGGTGCGTCTCAAGCGCTGCCAGGGTGTCATCAGCCCACGTTTTGATCAGTTTTTTAGCTTCGACATTAATGTTGAGAAGACCAGCAGGCATCCTGAGGAGGGGGATACCCTTCTGTTCAAACTCCCGGGTGACTGAACGGCTGTAGGAAGAGGCACTACCACAGACAAAAAGAGTGCTGGAGTGTCGGCAGCGTTCCGGATCCAAAGCCAGGGGATCGGATAGATGTTCTGCACACTCGGGCGGGGTTGTCTTTCCTCTGGAGAGGCCGAGTTTTGTCTCTAGTAAATTGGAAAAAAATTCGGCGGCGCCTCCGGGCAGCGTTTGATTGTCTAATCGTTTGACCCAGGCATTTAAATCCGCCTCACATGCGGCCTCCCCTATAACAATTCCCCGCGCGGGCAGGGGATCCCCGGATTGCAGAACGTAAAGCGGCAGAGATTTGGTTGATGGCAAGATCTTGAGAACCTTTGAGGAGCGTATGGGAGATTGTGGATCTTTGCCAAAATCCGTTTCATGAATGGGTTTTCCCTTTATAAAGTAATGTCCCTGACGAATGATCCGACCAAGCCCGGGATTAGCCGGAACCAGCAGTGCTCGAGGTAAATCTAAGTTCTTCAATATGGCCTGCACCTCAGCCAGCAGCGGGCCGCGTAAAACGGAGTCGATCTTCTTGTAGATCCATCTGATTGGAGTTTTCACCAGTTGTCTCATGACGTCTTCCACGTGGAAGGCCGCTTCCTTCGGCGCGCAAGAGCGGGTGTCGGTATCGATTGCGACCAGATCGGCGCTGGAACTTAAATTCGGCTCAGTTTGAGCTTCCGCCAGAAGCCGGTAGCGAAGAGCAACGCCACACAACTCGGCCGCCCCCGTGA
>JALLON010000239.1 GCA_027717925.1 Acidobacteria bacterium AH-259-G07
CGGCAAGGTCAAGAATAGTTCCATCCAAAATTGGTGCCGACGGAGAAAACGAATCGATTCCCAAAACAATAGTGGAAATACGAAATTCAACAATCTGTTATACAACTGACAGCTCAGCTGACGGCTGACAACAACAACTGACAACTGTAGCTGGTCGGCTGGCAGCTCGCCCGCCGCTCGTAACTCACAGTTTCGTAGTTCATCGCTCAGAGCTCTTGGCTCACTGACTCACCCCGCAGTCTGACCTCAAAGATTTTTCACATTTTTTGTCTTTCCGTCGTTGTAGTTAGTGAGTTATGAGTTGTGAGTTCTGAGTTGTGAGTTTCTTCTTCTGGATTCTGGATTCTGGCTTCTGGATTCTGGGATCACGGATCACACGGATCTGAACAGATTTTCGCAGATATCTGGATTCTGACTCCCGACTCCCGGCTCCTGTCTGCTGTCCGTAGGCCCATGCTTCAACGCTTGAAAACCTTCTGCCTTTTCAACCCTTGCTTCATCTTGGCCGGATTGCTGGCAGGAGTCATCGGAATCTGTCACAAAGTCCCCCGACCGCAGCTTCCACTCGAAGAGGACAGAGTAACGGAAATTGAGGGTTGGATTAGCCGACCCGCTCAACTGCTCGAGGATTACATCTACCTGGAACTTTCTCCACTGAGCCTCAAACAACAAGATAAATCCATCTCATATCCCGCACGCCTGGCGGTTTATATCTCTTCCTCAAACCCGAAGTCCGAGACCTATTTTGACCCTCCACTGGCCTACGGTGAGATTCTCAGTGTGAACGGCTTTCTGCAGGACCCTTCTTACTATGCGATCCCGGGTGTAGCGGATTTCCGCCAAATCTTATGGAATCAGGGCATCCTCCACGTGGTGCACTTGAAATCTCCCCTTCAAGTAGTACGAAAAGGTCACCATCCAATCAGACTCCTTGTGGGTCCGATTTTTGCATATGTTCAGTGCTTTGAAAGCTTTTGCCACAAGCAGCTTAATCAGACTCAATTAAAGTTAATTCTAAGCGTTTTCCTAGGTCGTAAGAAAACTCTTGAGGAGATCGATAGAAACCTCATAAAAACACTGGGGATTTTTCATCTCTTTGTCGTCTCGGGATTTCATGTTTCTCTCGTGGTCCTCTTTCTCCATTGGCTTTTTCAGCGCTGGGGTCGCCCTGGACGAATCCTCACCTTATTGGGATTGTGGGTTTACGTCATCCTGGTCGGCTGGGGCGCTCCCACCCTCAGAGCCGGAGTCATGGTAACTCTCTTTTATCTCCTTCTTAGCTTGGGCCTATCCAGGCAGTTTCTAAACGCCTTGGGTATCTCAGCCCTGATCCTGCTTGCAGTGTCTCCGGGTTCTCTTTTTTCTTCGGGCTTTCAGTTTTCCTACCTGTGTCTTTCTGCTATCGGACTTTTTTGTCTTGCCCTATGAGCCTCTGATTCGAAGCCTATCCCTGGGTTGTCAAGATGCCTTCACGAAACGGATCGTGGTCCATCGGGACGATCCTTCCAAGCTGCGGCGCCGCGTTCGCTTCTTGCTTGAGGAGAAACTCCAGTTTTGGCCCCGAAAATTGAGCCGCTTCGCTCTGCAGCCCACCGGGCGGGTCTCGCGCTACTTCCTCGGCCTTGCCCTCTGCGGCTGGTTCATCCAACTCCTAACACTCCCCGTGAGCCTGTACTACACCAATCGCTGGATTTGGACGCAGTGGCTCAGCAACCTTGTTTTGGTTCCCCTTTTCGCTCTCTTCATTCCCTTGTGTCTTTTGCTCTTTGTCAGCTTTTGGCTGCCCACGGGGCCGATTCTGGCTCAAGTAGTGGGTGTTTACGCCGCCGGACTCAGCTGGCTCATGTCGAGTCTGAAGGACTTCACCTGGATCACCTACCTTCGTCAACCGGAGGCTTTCGAAATAACAATCTATTTTCTTCTCTTTCTCTGCGCCTACTATCTGCTCCCGGGTCGGGCAAAAATGGCGGCGTTTTTCAGTCCTATTTTCCTCTGGTTTGTACTCCAACAACCGGCAGTCCATTCTCAGGGGAAACTCCTTGTCACCCTGCTTGACGTGGGACAGGGGGAGAGTCTTCATATTCGCTATCCTGACGGGACGGATGCACTGGTCGACACAGGAGGGTTCTTCTACTCTCCGCATGAGACCAGTCACTTTGTGGGAGAGCGCCTCGTCTCTCGTTATCTTTGGAAGGAAAGATCACAGAAATTGGACTATGTTCTCCTTACCCACCCCCACTCAGACCACGTTCAGGGGTACGACTTCATCCGCGAGGCCTTCCCCATCGGCCGATTGCTCTTCTATGAGTTTCCCAATAAATACCCGGGGGCCCCTGCTCGCCGCATTGTGGAGGGAGACAGTTTTTCCATTGCGGGCGTCGAGCACCTGGTACTGCATCCGCCCCGCCAAAGGCCACCAGGAACCGAGTGGAATACGAACAACAGCTCTTTGGTGGTCCAGCTGTGCTACAAGGATTTTAAAATGCTGTTTACGGGGGACATTGAGCGGGCCGCCGAGCAATATCTCTCCCCCAAGCTCGGTCCGGTCACTGTACTGAAAGCCGCCCATCACGGAGGTCGGACCAGCAGCTCACAAGAATTCCTGGAGAAAACGCAACCCGGCCTGGCCCTCATCTCAGCAGGGCGAAAAAGCATTTTTGGACACCCTTCACCGGTCACTTTGGAGCGCTTCGCTAGAGCCGCTGTAGCGGTGTTGGCAACACCCCAGTGGGGGAGCCTCAGGATTGAAACGGACGGTCTTACCTGGCGGGTGCTTCACTACTCAATGGAAGAGGGGAGCTTTCGCGAAGTCGAGCTGGAGGGGCTCACAGCCTACCAGCGAGTGCCAGCAAACTGAATTCGGGGAGATCGTGGAGCGCCAGAATTTTGCGATCCACGTAATTCGTCTCCAGGCGTTTGTACATCTCCTTGGAGAGACGCTTCCTGTAAATTTTCATCTCTTTCTTCACCTCTGCCTGCAGCTCCTTCACTTCTTCTGCGCCCATCTCCTGCTGCAGAGACTCCGCCAGCATCACACCGATGTCAGCCAGATCACGATCGAGCTCTTGATAATCCCCTTTCGGGCGCGAGGAGACTTCCGACTTTAAAGCGAGAACGCGCTCAGCAGCCCTTCCAAAGACTTCACCTTGATGCGCCTTGAGACCATTTTCCAGCTGGCGAAGATAATCCAACACAGCTTCTTTTGAAAAATCCCCGGAAGACCCTGGTACTTCTTGCCTCCAGGCTTTCTCATTGGAGGCGCCCAGCATGGCCTGATTGTACTCTTCAAAGGCTTCGACGATGGCCGGGTGACAATAAAAAAGGGTCCTCGGCGTCTTCTTTTGCCTCTTTTGGACAGACTCAAAACTCCGATCGATTCCCCGCAAGACCACGTGCAAAGGAATCCCGTTGCCTCTCCAGAGTTCGATCAAACACCAATCCAGGGGGGAGACCCACAGGTTCTTTCCCCGCTTCCTGACGAAGTGCTCCTCAACCTCCGTGAAATAGTTAAAGTAATTCTTCAACGGTTCTCTCTCAAGTGGCTATAGAAGATCCGTAATCCGTAGAGCATCAGATCCTCCTCCACACGGTCAATTTGCTGTGAATCGGAAGAAAGAAGGCGCGCCTGACCACCCGTGGCCACCACCTGGGACTTTCCCAATTCCTCCTTCATCCTACCGAGAATTCCATCGACCAGGCCCACGTATCCGAAATAAAGGCCCGCTTGCATGCTGGTTACGGTGGAATCGCCGATGACGCAGGGGGGCTTTTTAATCTCGATCCGAGGCAGTTTAGCAGCTCGTTGAAAAAGTGCCTCCGCCGAGATGCCAATGCCCGGAGCGATGATTCCACCCAGATACTCTCCATTTTGCGAGATAGCGTCAAAAGTCGTCGCTGTGCCGAAGTCCACCACAATCGCGGGCCCGCCGACCATTTCAAACGCGGCCACGGCACTGACAATGCGATCAGCACCAACATCCGAAGGAGGGTTATAGCGGATCGGCATCAGGTCTTGTTTGGCTGACTCAATGAAAAGTGCGTTTAAACCGAAGCACTTTTTTGCCAGCAGTTCAAAAGCCTCATTAAGTGGAGGCACCACGGAGCAAATGGCAATCCCCTTCACCTCTCGATGAGAAAGCCCTTGCAATTCAAAGAGATTGCGACACAAAACGGCGTACTCGTCAAAGGTCTGATCTCGTCGAGTCACCACTCTCCAAGA
>JALLON010000024.1 GCA_027717925.1 Acidobacteria bacterium AH-259-G07
CTGCCGTAGACTTCATCCACCGTACGCTCAGAATGCGTCTGCATGATTCGGGATCCGATGCCTGCCGGGACCTCCACTCGTGGCTGCGTCCGATACGTTGTGAAGAACGCCAGCATTTTCTCGCCTGCCCTTTTCCCATAGAGCTTGCGGCAGGCTTCTGCCAGGAATCCGTTGGTGCGTGTAATCTCCTCCGGCAGCTGCCGATTGTTCATCAAGGACTGCCAGGTCGCTTTGGCTTCTTCGTAGCGTTCCGGAATCATGTGCCCGGGGGCTCTTACGTTCCAGCTGAACTCGGCATTGAAAAGCTGGAGTGGCTCCTGGAAAACGGCCCCGCTGAAGTTGTAAATGGTCTCCCCGCCCCGGAAAATTCCGTTCATGGCCGCCGTTCCGGAAAAGGGATAGTTGAAGGAGTTGCGGGAATAAAGGTCGGCTCCTCCCAGAAAGAAGATGCAAGTTCGGGTATTGAGGCCTTGGGCGCCCAAACGTTCCCGGTAGGCATCGACCCAGCGCTTTCCGGTCCCTTGTTGGGGAAAAACCTCCCGGAAACCGATTTCCAGATTTTCGTGTGGAGGGAGCAGGGAGAGCACATTGGTCCAGAAAATCAGGTGGTTCTCCCAGTCGCTCGGTTCGGTCGGAGAGGGATTGTAGCCGGGGCTGGTAAAGATAATGGTGCAATCTCGCGAGGCATCGTATCCGGAATCGTTGTTCTTGACGTTGCGAATGGCCTCCAACAGCGTCTTGTACCCGTGTGCCACTGCTCCGGCGCCCCCATCTTTCGTGATCAGGCTGTCGCTGGGCCATCTGCTGCGACAGCGGTCACATCGGCGCTTCCAGGTTTCCCACAGCTCGTAGTTGGTGAGGTGATAGGGAAGGTGGGGGTCGCCGATTCCCCGGTCTTCGTGGTGGATATAGAGGGCGCCCGGTTCCACGGAACGGACGAACTCCGTCATCTCGGCGGCCTTGAGCCGGTTGAGTTCCTCGTTGCCGCGGCAGGTTCCCAAAGTACCCCGCCGCGGGTCGTCCCAAAGTACCCCGCCGCGGGTCGTTTCCCCGAAACAGGCGTAGACGTTACCGTCCGGGTACTGATCGCGGTTGTACCAGACCTTGCCGATATTGTGTTCCGGGCGGATGGCGCGTGGGTTGTAATTGGCGCCGTAACCCGCGAAGAGCAGCTTGATTCCTCGGTCCCTGGCGTAACGGTTGAGCTCTCTCATCATCGTGGAGTAGCCGGGAAACTTCTCGGCGTTCCATCCGAATCCGTCGAAGAACACCAGGTTGATCTTGTAACGCAGACAAAAATCCAGCTTTCTCTTGATGCGCCGCACAAAGGCCCGCCTACCGTCTCCCCAGTCATAGGCCCAGCGGTTGATCTCGGCAAACAGCAGCCAGTCAGAAGCGGCCCGATAGCGGAAGTCGGGGTAGTCGCGAATGTGAGCTTCCTGAAAAGCGAGGCCGTCGCCGGCTGGCTCCATGACCTGGAGGAGCGTCACGGCCGCGTAAAGCACCGCTTGAGATGTGGCACCGATCAACCAGATCTGATGTTTCTCCGGCAAAATCCGCAGGACGAAGCCTTGTTCGTTCTCTTCCGGATCGGAAAGCAATTGACGGTCTTCCTCGTCGAGAACGCTCGACAGATTCTGCAGATCACCGTCGCGACTCCACCGGGTCAGGTAGACGCCGGCCGCCGGCCGGGGCCGGGGTGTCATTCCCCCCACGCGGCGTTTCCGAAAGAGGACCCTTCCGGCCGAGAGCTGTTCGGCTTCTGATCGGATCAGTTCGGCCGCCAGCTCTTCCTTGGCCGAAGCTCCCTCCATCAGGACCAGCTGCACGGGGTCCGATCCCCCCTCCAACCTCAGGACCTGTTTGCCCCAGGCCTGGTAGTGCGGCGTGGGGATGAGACGCGGCGCGCCTTCGAGCAACGGTCCGGCAAAGAGGGCAAGAAGGCCGGCCGTCACCAATCTTGTCAAGTGTTGTTCTTGCATGGGAGACTCTCCTTCCTCTAACTCTGATTGGCAGGATTAGCTTAAACTTTCATTTGTGAAAAACTACTTTATCTTGTTTACTCGGCGTAATCAAGATGGATTTCTGACCGAGTTTCCACTATAATTGTTCACCGAAGGAATGGAGGAGACTCGATGTCTACCTAATTCTCTGGTCGGTGTTGGTAGATCGTCGGCCTCAATCCAGGGATGTCACGGTCTTTGGGAAAGTAAGGGCGCTGCAGAGATTGAAAATCGACGCTCGCCAGTGAAGCTGTGGTAGGTCCAGGCGTGTCCAACACAAACGCCTCCTCGTACCTGCCTGCGTAGGCCACCCGATAATTCATCGGATTCTTGACGACGATAAATTTGGCGTTCCGCGTGTCCATGCCCATCGAGGTGTATTGCTCGTCGGCCCAGTCATACGTCGCGTGAGTAGAGATCAGCACTTCAACCGACCCGACTTTGAGCTTGGCGGAGGGCCCCATCTCACCCCATTGCCCGCTCCAGATACCGCCAGAGTAAAGAAATCGGCCATCCGTAAGTTCTTCAACACGGCCTGTCACCGAAATCGGACGAGCCCAGCGAGGATCGAGCTTGTGACCAAGTTCAAGCTGCACTGTGCCGCCCAGACCCGCCTCCCGGCAGATCCTCTGGGCCTCAGGATCAACCACCATGGCGAGGGCCGGCGGCTCCGAAAGGTCTGCCTTCAACAGTGCATCTAGGGCAGCCACACCGTCGCCCGTTGCCCCACCTCCAACACAATCAGAGACTTCAAGCAACAAAATCGGACCACCTTCCATTTCCAAGCCTGCAGCGACTGCTTGAGCGGGCTTCCAGACTTGGGGTTCGAGATCGAATCGACGACCCCAGTACCTTTCGGCGACTTCAGTGGCCAGGCCGATGGCCTCATCCAGGTTCTCATGGGTGATGACCAGGCCACCACTTCCCATATCAGCCAAGTCAAGGTGGGGCTGTACCAGAAAGACGCTGGTTGAAACGACAGAGCCCTGACCCTCCTTCGATTTGGCGAACTGCATCAGGTCGGCAAATGGGCCGGGTGGGTCGGTATTGCCATTGAAGCCACTCACAAGGGCCGGTACCTTTGCCATTGCCATGGCTGGCTTGAGCTTGCCCTCCAGAATATCGAGTATCATCCGGGCCCCTCGAACGCCCGTGTCGAACGCATCCCGGTGGGGGTAGGTCTCCCAGGCCAGCAGAGCGTCGGCGTTGGCTACCATTTTTTCAGTGACATGGGCATGGCAGTCGAGGGTGACAACGATGGGGATGTCAGGGCCGAGCATGGCCCTGATGGTTCCCAGTAGATCGCCCTCCAGGTCGCCCACTTCGTCAACCGCCGCAGCCCCGTGCAAAGGTGCGATCATGGCGTCGAAGGGAAGCGCTTCCTGCAGCCGTGTTATGAGACCATCCTTGAGTTCCAAGTAGCACTCGCGGGTGAGAGCTCCTCCCGGATAGGCACTTGCAAAGAGGGTAGGTAGAACTTCGGCTCCACGCTCCACGAGCACGCTCAATGCACCGCCCACGACGCCTTCGCCGACCTCGAGAATGTGGGGGCCTCGCAGGAGTTCGGTGCGTTCAAAATCTGCCAGCGTGGTGGGCTGTCCGACCAGATGGTTTGATTCAGTGAAAATGCCACCTATGGCAACTCGATAGGTCTTCTTCACGGTATTCATCCCCCCATCGTTGGTGGTACTTGATAAGCGCGAGCTTAGGTCGCTAGCCGGCCGGTGGTGTGCTAAGACGTGTGTCCTTTAGGCGATGATCTCTTTGAGAATCTTCCCGCCGATGTCGGTTAGTCTTCTGAAGCGGCCATCATGGAGGTAAGTGAGTCGCTCGTCGCTGAGACCGAGGAGATCCAAAATGGTGGCGTGGACGTCGCGCATATGAATGGATTCTCCAACCGCTCCGATGCCGAACTCATCAGTCTCCCCGACTCGTGATCCGCCTTGGACGTCGCCTCCCGCCAGCCACATGACCAGTCCGTACTGGTTGTGGTCGCGGCCTGGCTTGTCGCTATCCAAGTCGTTGATGAACGCTGTTCGGCCCATTTCCGAAGCCCAAACGACGAGTGTTTCCTCCAAAAGGCCCTCACGTTTGAGATCCTTGAGCAAGGCGGCTACCGGTTGGTCTACTTCGGCAACGTGCCGTGGCAACCGCCCTTTGATGTTCCCGTGATCGTCCCAGCTGGTCTTGCCGTTCTCCACACCGTGAACCACCAGACTGTAACGCACTCCCCTCTGAATCAGTCGCTTCGCCAGCAGACATTGACGTCCGAATGCCTCCGTGACGGGATTGTCCAACCCATACATCTTCCTGGTGACTTCGGATTCCTTGGATAGGTCTACCACCTCGGGCGCCTCAGACTGCATTCGGAAGGCCAATTCGTAAGCGTTGATCCGTGCCTCCAACTGGGTGAAGTCGGGCCGCCGCTGCTGATGTCTCCGGTTCAGCCAATTCAGCAGATCGAACTCTTCGCGCTGCTGTTGACGGGTGATCCGTTTTGGTGGTTCGAGTTCGAGAATGGGCGTGCCGACCGAGCGAAAGAGGGTACCTTGATAAGAGGCTGGCAGAAAACCGCTTCCCCGTACGCCGGCGCCGTTGATCGGCGCCCCTCTCGGATCCTGGATGACAACATAGCCCGGCAGGTTCTGGTTGGGGCTACCGAGCCCGTACGTTATCCAGGCGCCGACAGAAGGATGACCGGGAAACTGCGAGCCTGTATTCACGTGGAGCGTTGCCGGTCCGTGATTATTGTTATCCACCTCGATGCCGAAGATGAATGCCAGATCGTCGACACACTCGCTGAGGTGTGGAAAGAGAGTCGACACATAGTGTCCCGACTCTCCCATCCTCTTGAACTCCCAGGGGCTGGGAATGACCCGGTGTGGCGAGCTGAGAAAACCCTCGATTTCACCACTGAAGCCTGCCATCTTCGGCACCCGCTGACCTGCAAATTTTTCAAGTGCGGGTTTGTAGTCGAAGGTGTCCACCTGGCTCACGCCTCCGGACATGAACAGGAAGATGCAATGTTTCGCTTTGCGGGGAAAGTGTTGAGGGCGGGAAGCGAGCGGGCTTGACGCCGACGGAGTGGCTCCCAATTCCTCGGCTAGAAGCCCGGCCAGAGCTAGCGCTCCGAGGCCGTTACAGGAACGGCTCAGAAAGTCTCGCCGGGACCAGGCACTGGGACCAAAACCGGTACATTGGCCCCAGGTTGGATTCAAGGAAAGTTCATCATCCTTTTTTGCTTGCTTCATGAAAATACTCCTAGTCGATATAAAGCAACTCGTTACTGTTAAAGAGCACGCGGCACAGGGCCACCAGGGCTTCCTGCTGGGAGGGACGCGCGCTGAACAATCTTCGGGCCTGTTCGACCTCCTTCGGTTCGGGGTCGCGAGCCAGCGCCAGCTGAAAAGCTCGCCGAATCTGGGCACCGCTTTCCGAACCACTCTCTTTCGCCACCCGTTCGGCGAAGAACTCGGCTTCAGTGTTGACGAACTCGCCATCGTACATCGCCAGCGCTTGCAGGGGCGTGACGGACACTTCCCGTCGCTCACACGGAAGAGTGAGTGGCGGCGAATCAAAAACCTCCAGGAAAGGCAAGGGCTGGGAACGACGCTGGTACACGTAGATACTCCGTTTCCTTGCATCGGCCCCGCGGGTAGTGTCCCAGCGAGCTGCTCCGCGCGTCTCGGCCGAGGTGAACTGATTCAGTCCTGTGGGCAAAGGCGGAAAGATCGGCGGTCCTCCCTGTTCCGTGTTCAGACGTCCACTGATCGCCAGAATAGAGTCTCGAATCCCCTCCGCTTCCAGTCGGCGGCGATTGAAACGCCACAGCAGTCGGTTCTCCAGATCCACTTCCGCTGCCTTTTGGTCCACGCGGAACGAAGATTGCCGGAAGGTGCTCGAGGTCAGGATTAGGCGCTGGATTGCCCTGACACTCCATTCCTGGTCGACAAAACGAAGGGCCAACCAATCCAGCAACTCGGGATGGGAGGGTCGCTTGCCGTTCTTTCCGAAATTGCTGGCCGTCTCCACAATTCCACGACCGAAGTTGTATTGCCAGAGCCGGTTCACCATTACACGAGCTGTCAAGGGGTTCTCCGGGCTGGCAATCCATCTCGCCAAAGCCATGCGACGGTTCCGGCTTGGGTGTTTCTTGTAGCGATCAATTTCTATCTTGGCTGGCTTGGAGTGTCCTGTGATCGCACTCGGAAAACCTGGTTCGACGGGCTCTCCGGGTTTGTCATGTTGGCCTCGGATGAGCACATACATGGTGGGAACGCTGGGTGCGTAAGGGGGACCGTCGAAATTTGTCAGGGACATGGCCATCGGCTCAAGTCTCTCGAGAGCTCTTTCGAGTGCAAGGATGTCCGCTGTGAACTGATTGAACTGGTCCTTCTCCGCCTGAGTAAACAGCTGGTCTTTCTTCTCGAAACCAACCGTGTTGTCGGCCTCGTCGTTGACGGCTTTCTTCAGATCCTGCAGGGTCACGGCGGGGCCTTGCCCCTTTTTGCCCTCGGGCCGGAGCTTCGCGAGGTCTGCCGTTACTTTCTTCAGTTCCGCCGTTTGCTCGGCCAGGACTCGATCAAGCTCCGCATTTCTCTCGTCCAACTCAGCTGCCTCTAGCTGCCCCTCGCGGAGAAGATCTATCAGCCTCGACTGCTTGTTTCTATTCTCTTTGATCTCCAGGGCGAGCTCATCGCTTCGCCGTTCCAGATTCACCATCTCCAGACGCTTGACTTCCGCCAGTCTCTCCAGCAGTGGCTTATGGAAGACTTCAAAATCTGTCTTCACGACTTCCAGCCTCTTCTTATACTCCGCGCGCTTCGAATCGAAGCGCTCTTTATCCCCGGGCCGGTAAAAGTCGGCGGGCAATGGTCCGCCCACCTCAATCTTGGCGCGGGGAATCCTGACCGTTGCAAAGAAGGCTTTCATCCGGTAGAAGTCGCGGCTTGGAATTGGGTCATATTTGTGATCGTGGCATTTGGCACAAGCCATGGTCAGACCCAGAAAGACAGAGCTCACCGTGGTTAGCATTTCGCTCAATAAAAGGTCCCGGCTTTCCTCGCCACGTGGTTCTGTAAAGGGAGCCAGACGCAGGAACGTCAGTGCGACTGCCTGCTCGGGCTCCGGAAGCGGCGGATAACCTGCCGCAGAAGTTACTTTGAAGAATTCGTCGCCCGCGATTTGTTCCTTGATGAATTTGTCGTAAGGCTTGTTGTGGTTGAAGGCGTCGATGACGTAGTCGCGGTAGCGCCAGGCATGGGGGTAGTCCCGATCCCCCTCGTAGCCGTTTGTGTCGGCATAGCGGGCCAGGTCCAGCCAGTGACGGGCCCAGCGCTCACCATACCGCGGATCTGCTAACAGACGGTCGAGGAGATTCTCGTAGGCCGTGGGAGAGGGGTCTTTGACAAAAGCCGCCACTTCTTCGGGCGGCGGCGGCAGTCCAATCACGTTGAAATAGAGCCGCCGGATGAGGGTCCTGCGATCCGCCTCCGGAGCCGGTGACAGACCGTTGGCTTCAAGCTTGCTCAGTATGAAATTGTCGATCTCGTTGCTAACCCACTCTCTCTGTTGTACCTGCGGAGGGTCGTGCCGGACGGGTTTCTTGAAAGCCCAGTAAGTAGTGGCGGCACTTGCGTCGACGTCTGGTTTCAGTTCCCGGATCCAGGCCTCGATCGCAAGAATGTCATGCTCGGGCAGCGAGGTCGCTGTGTTGAACGGCATTCTCGGTTTCAGTTGCCCGCGTAATATCTGCACCAACGGGCTTTCCTCAGGCCTACCTGGCTTGACGGCGGGTCTATACCGGGCGCCTCCCGCCATGATCGACTCAAGACTCTCGATGGAAAACCCACTTGTTCGCGTAGATTGGTCGTGGCAGGAAAGACAGTTGGAATTCAGAATGGCGCGAACTGTTTGAGGAGGCTGGTCGCTCTCTGTTTTGGCAGGAACAGCCCCCAAGGTGAGCCGCACAAAAATAGCTCCGTATACTAGTACGAACGCTGAGAATCGCATCCTACTCCAACCTTGGGTGCCAACGAAACTGCCGAGCCTGGAATCCTCGATCACTGACTCCTTACACTAACGTCGAATCTGCCAGAAGTTTTTTAATCAGATGGCCGCCGACATCTGTGAGGCGGAAGTTGCGTCCCTGGTAGCGGAACGTGAGCTTCGTATGATCGAGGCCGAGCAGGTGAAGAATCGTTGCCTGAACGTCGTGAACTTCCACCTTGTCTTTCGTCACAAAAAATCCCAGCTCGTCGACCCCGCCAATAGTTTGACCGGGCTTGACACCAGCGCCGGCAAACCACATCGGGAAGTTTTCGATGTGGTGGTTCCGCCCGATGGTCTCGCGCACTTCCCCCATCGGTGTTCGCCCGAACTCGCCGCCCCAGATGACTAGCGTGTCGTCTAAAAGGCCACGTTGCTTGAGGTCTTTGATCAGCGCGGCGCAGGGACGATCGGTTGCCAGGGCAACTTCATCCAGCTTCTCGTTCAGGTTGTTGCCCCGGTTTCCGTGATGGTCCCAACCGGTGTGGTAGAGCTGCACGAAGCGCACGCCTCGCTCGATCATGCGGCGGGCGAGCAGGCAGTTGTTGGCAAACGACGATTCCCCTGGCGTAGCTCCGTAGAGATCCAATGTCTCTTGGCTTTCGCTCCCCAGATCCATCAGCTCGGGACCACTGGTTTGCATTCGGTGTGCCATCTCGTAGGAAGCGATTCGGGTACTGATTTCCGGATCGCCGCTGGCGGCCAAATGGGCCAGGTTGAGATCGCGGATCGCGTTGAGCCGGGCCGCCTGCCGTTTGATCGATATGCCTTTCGGGCTTGCAAGATTCGGGATCGGGACGGCAGATCGGAGGAACTCCACTCCCTGGTAGGTGGTGGGCAGGAATCCACTCCCCCAGAGGTATGCACCGCCCATCAAGGTCTGCTCCCCCGAGCGAAGGACCACGAAGGTGGGAAGGTCCTGAGATTCGCTGCCCAGCCCGTAGCTCACCCAGGCACCCATGCTGGGGCGTCCGAAACGTGTTGAGCCCGTGTTGACAAAAAGCTTGGCGGGAGCGTGATTGAAGTTCTCCGTGACCACCGAGTGCACCAAGGCCAAATCATCCACCACAGTGGCCATGTGCGGGAACACCTCCGAGACCCATGTGCCGGATTGCCCGTGCCGTTGGAACTTCCGCGTCGGGCCCAGCAGCTTCGGCCTGGCCTTTGTGAAGCTCTCCATGAAAGCAAAACGCTTGCCCTCGAGAAAGGAGTCGGGTGTCGGCTGTCCGCTGAGCTCACCCAACTTGGGCCGGTAGAGCCAAGTTTCGAACTGACTCGGGCCGCCGGCCATGAACAGATAGATCACTCGCTTGGCCCTGGGCCTGAAATGCGGTGGTTTGGGAGCGAGTGGGTTCTCCACTTGGGGCGCTGTCCCGGCCAACAACTTGCCGTCGCTTAACAAGCTGCCCAGAGCGATGTTGCCAAGGCCGACGAAGCATTGGCTGAAAAAATACCTCCGGGTCCGATCCAGAAGTTGCAGCCTCCGTATGCTCATCTCTATTTCCCTCTCTTTGGGCTCATTTCGCTAACTGCGCCGCTGCTTGCCGATCGGCGGCACCGTCTGCGGTTCTTAATGTCCTCTCTCATGGCCTGTCACTCCCGGGTGATGAACTCATCGAGGTTGAGAACCACGCTGGCCACCATGGTCCAGGCCGCCGCCTCGGGGCGATCAACCCCAACGGGTGTCGGGAGGGACAAAATTTCCTCCGCCTCGGACGGGTTGGTCCGAAAGTCATCAAGCTGTGTTTCCAGCAGGCGCTCGAGACGCTCTTTTTCGACCTGTTGCGCCGTGCGGGTCAGACAAACCCGAAAGAGGTGCTCGACTCGCTCGGAGTTCGTCCCATTCGGTCGCTCGCGCAAGATTCTCTGCGCCAAACCCTGGGCGAACTCGTGGAAGCCTGCATCGTTGAGCAGCGTCAGCGCCTGCAGCGGCGTATTCGAGCGATTGCGACTGGTGGCCGAGGTCAGAGAGTTGGGGCTATCAAAGACCATCAGGGCGGGGTGAGGACTCGTACGCCAGAAATGAGTGTACATGCCGCGGCGGTAGCGATCCTTACCTTCGCTTTTGGGCCATCTTGACTCGCCGGCCCTGGCAAATGAAGTCTCGCGAATCATTATCCCAGCCGGCTGAGGGGGGAAAACGCTCGGTCCGCCAATTTCCGGAACTAGCATGTTGCTCGCCGACAAGGCGAGATCCCGTACGATCTCGGACTCGACTCGCAGCCGGTTTTGCCGTGCCAGCAATCGGTTGCGCGGATCTTTTTTCGCTGTGTCTGGTCGATACTTGGACGATTGCCGATAGGTTGCCGAGGTTACAATGAGGCGATGAATCGCCTTCAGGCTCCAGTCACGGCTGACAAACTCGGACGCCAGCCAATCCAACAGCTCCGGATGTGAGGGAGGCAGACCCTGCGTGCCGAAATCGTTTTCGGTCTCGACGATTCCTCGCCCAAAGTAACGCTGCCAGACTCGGCTTACCGTCACGCGCGGCGTCAAAGGATTCTTCTCATCAACCAGCCAGCGGGCCAAATCAAGTCGCGTGTACCGCTCCTTGGCGGGCAGCTCTGGTAGCACCGCAGGTGTTCCGGGCCAGACGCGGACCCCCTTGTTCAGAAACTCGCCCCCAAGCAGAACGTGCGTGGGGCGCGGCTCGGGAAACTCCCGCATGACCAACGTGCTAGGAATCTCAGGTTCGAGCTTTTGGACCGCAGCTACGGCCTTTCTGCGCTCCTGGTGCCCGACGTCCTGGTTGAAATACCCCCTCCGTAGGGATTTGCGCTGTTCCTCGTGGCGGTCTTCGGTCGGGATTTCGAGGATAGCACGCTGGCTTGGGCTGAGTTTGACCAAGTCGTCGTCGCTGAGACAGGCTTCCCACTGAGCTTGCTTCGCGAGCAACCCTTCCTCATAGGTCTTCAGTTCCTCTTGCATCACCTCGAGCTGAGCTCGAAGAGCTTCTCGTCTTGCGTACTGCTCTGGCGTGCCAAACTCCAACACCGGCTCGGAGGCCCGGGCCCGTCCTTCGTCGTTGTTGAACTCACCGCTCAGCTCGTCGATGCTATTGAAGAATGCGAAGAACTCGTAGAACTCTCGCTGGGAGACAGGGTCGTATTTGTGATCGTGGCAGCGGGCACAGCCGAGCGTCAGGCCAAGAAATACCACTCCGGTGGTATTGACCCGGTCGACCACGGCTTCGACACGGTACTGTTCGAAATCGATGCCGCCCTCGAGATTCAACATCGTATTGCGGTGAAACCCCGTGGCGACGATCTGATCTTCTGTAGCGTTCGGCAACAGATCCCCCGCGATCTGCTCGATCACGAACTGATTGAACGGCAGGTCGCGGTTGAGAGCGCGAATCACCCAATCGCGGTACATCCAGATCTTGCGTTCGCCATCCGCGTTGTATCCGTTGGAGTCGGCGTAGCGGGCCAGGTCGAGCCAGTGGCGGCCCCAACGCTCGCCGTAGTGCGGGGACTCCAGCAGGTGGTCGACGACGCGCTCATAGGCATCGGGGCGAATGTCGCCGACAAAGGCCTCGACTTCTTCCGGTTTGGGCAGCAGACTGATCAGGTCGATGTATACACGGCGGATCAGTGTGGCCTTCTCGGCTTCCGGTGTGGGCTGCAGCCCCTGCCGATCGAGCCGGGCAAGGATGAAACTGTCGATGGGATTGCGCACCCACAAGGGGTCAGAGACCTTTGGCTCGGCCGGCCGCTCGATCGGCTGAAACGACCAGTGCATCGACGATCTGTCGGGGATGTTTCCTGCCGGCAGCCGAGCCGGCCAGGGGAGTCTCATCTCAATCCAGCGAACCAGAGCGGAGACCTCTGGCGGGGAAAGAGGTTCGCCAGGAGGCATTTTCAACTCGCCTTGCCGGCGGATCGCGTGGACGAGCCGGCTCTCTTCGGGCAGACCCAGGGAGACGGCTTCACCACGGTTACCCCCTCTGAGAATGGTCTCTCGGCTCTCCACTGACAGTCCGCTGGTGAGCAGCTGGTTGTTATGGCAATCGGCACACTTATTGCGAAGGAGCGGCCGGATTTCGTTCTCGAAGAAGCGGATTGCTTCCGGTGAGAATGGTTCGCGCTCAGCGAAGAGTGAGAGTGTACTACAAGCGATAAGAATCACCACCATCGCCGCCCCATGGCGGTCTGGTCGACAGGTCATGAATTTCACAATACCACAGGGACAGAGGGAGGGCAACCGTTTTCGAAAGCACGCGCTGATGAGTCTAAGTACACCGTTCCATAAATACGGTAACGTTTGCGGAGGGGCTGGCGAGGCGAGAAACCCACTGCGAAATTTGGCAAGAAGAGGACCTGTGGCGGGAGGCAGCGCGAGATTCCCTCCTTTGCGAAATCGGTGCAAAGACACTGGATGACTTGACATCCCACACCGCCCCAACTATACATTGTAAATAATCGCAACGACCCTTGAGGAGGAACCTATGTCTTGCAAACTAGCCATTGTCTGTTTTCCGCTTGTGGCCGTTCTGGTTGGGGCCTGTGCAACCCAGCCTACGGTCAAACATTTAACCCTGGTGGATGAAGGCAAGTCGACCTATTCGATTGTGGTCTCCCCGTCGGCTCCGGCTCCTGAAAGATTTGCGGCCGAGGAGTTGCGGCGCTACCTCCTGGAGATCGCCTCGGTCCAACTCCCCATCACTGACACTCACTCCGGCTCCTTTATTCAGGTTGGATTTGACCCTGAGTCTCCTCGTGATGAACCGTTGCGTGATCTGACCGAGGACTCATTTCTCATTCAGGCTGAAAATCAGAATCTTTACCTTGCCGGCAACAGCCCGCGTGGCACGCTCTATGCGGTTTACTATTTTCTGGAAAAGTATCTCGACTGCGGATGGATTAAACCGGGCCAGGATGTGGTCCCCAAAAAAGACAGTATCCAGGTTCCCGCCAGTTTGGGGGATCTGCAGCAACCTCAGTTCAGCCACCGAAGCCTACTCTTGTATCCCTTCATTCATGATCGAAACTTAAGAAACGTCGATTGGGCCGCCAAGAACCGTCTCAATTGGATTCATGCCTGTCTCAACAGCTCCAATCTGTGGGAGGAATTTGATAGTCGAAACACGTTGGTGCCGGAAATCGAAAAGAGGGGTTTGTTGCTCAACTACGGCGGTCACACCTTCCACAATTGGGTTTCTCCAGAGAAATACTTTGAAGAGCACCCCGAGTACTTCAGTCTGATCAACGGCAAGCGGGATCCTCGGCAGCTGAATGTCTCTAACGAACGTGTGGCAGAGGTAGCAGCCGAGAACATGAATGCGTTTCTGGACGAGAATCCTGAAGTAGACATGGTCGATGTCTGGCTAAGTGATGTGGCGGTCTGGGACGAAAGCGAGGAGACCCTGGAAATGGAAGGCGAGCAGCGGCTCAGTGCATTCATGGTAGGCCGGAATTTGCGTGAGCCCTTATACAGCCGCAGCAACTCGAATATAAAGTTTATTAATCGGATCGCTCGACAGGTTGCAGAAGAACATCCGTCTGTGTTGGTGCAAACTCTTGCTTATTTTATGCTTATCGACGCTCCAACCCAGGTAAAACCCGCCTCGAATGTTATGGTCGGGTTCGCGCCAATCAACCGCCAGCCTTCTCGAGATGAAATTGACCGAACAGGGTATTGGTATCCCATCTACGATCCCCGACATGACGTCAATCGTTCTCGGCTGGAGCAAATTGAGAAATGGCTCGAGGTGGTCGATCCAAAGCGCTTTTTCACATACGAGTACTATTCTCATTACAGTACCGCCCTAGCGATGATCGATCGAGACACGAGGGCAAAAAACCTGGAGAAAAAGTTGATCGATCCAAGCCGCAGGACCTTTCACGTTTACTCGGATGCCATCGCCAAAGACATCTGGTATTACACGCAAATCGGAATGGAAGGCATGGGGACAGAGGAATGGGACTGGAACGAAATCAATATGTACCTCTATCCCCGACTCACCTGGGAGCCGTGGCGTTCTTCAACCTCGCTGGTCGAGGATTACTGCAAACGAGCCTACGGCGATGCGGCAGCCCCAATGATACGGCACTGGCTGATTTTGCAGGAGTCTAAAGAAAAATATCCTCTGGAAAAGAGTCGTTGCCTGGTGCTTCTCGACGAAGCCGAGAAGATGACGAGTGATTCCGTGGTGCTGCGTCGCATTCAGGAACTCCGCGAAATCTGGAGTCACGTACCCGAGGCGTGAAGACAATGGAGTACGATCTGATTCTCCGAAGGGGCCATGTCATTGATCCCTCACAAGGCATCGACCGGATCTTGGACATCGGAATTCAAAAAGGGCTTATTGCGGAGTTGGGAGAAAATTTGCCAACTGGTCCTGGAACACAGCAAATTGACGTGTCTGGGAAATACGTCTGCCCGGGGCTGATTGATCTGCACGGGCATTGGTATGAAGGGAGCTGCTTTGGAATTGATCCCCACATTTGTCTGAACCACGGCGTGACGACGGTCGTTGACGCCGGCACCACGGGTTTTGTTAACTTCCCGGAATTTCGGCGAAACCGGATCGATACAGCCCGCATTCAAGTTCTTGCCTTTATTCACATCGGGTGTCTAGGGCTACCGACCAGTTTGGTCGGAGAGCTTGTGGATCTCCGATTCGCCAGGCCCAAGGAAACGGCGGCGGTGATTGAAAAGCACCGCGACATCACGCTGGGTGTGAAGATCAGACAGGGAACGATGACCG
The DNA here is from genome assembly GCA_027717925.1 of Acidobacteria bacterium AH-259-G07. Lineage (GTDB taxonomy): Bacteria > Acidobacteriota > UBA6911 > RPQK01 > JADFOI01 > JALLOL01. The sequence continues at coordinate 14,761 of JALLON010000024.1, forward strand.
GCACACACGGCCTCGAAGCTCTTGATTTGGCACTAGGGGCGGCTCAGGCGAGTGGCCTACCCTTGATGGTTCACATCAGTACAGGAGCCAAAACTGGGGAAATTCTGGGTAAGCTGAGGCATGGCGATGTCGTGACTCATTGCTTTCAAGGGCGCGGGGATGGCATTTTTAGCAAACCTACCGGCCAGTTGTTACCGGAAGTAACCGAAGCCCGAAAGAGAGGTGTGATCTTTGATGTGGGACACGGCTGCGGAAGCTTTAGCTGGGAAACCGCCCGCCGGGCATTTCAATACTCCTTTTACCCGGATACCATCAGCACCGATTTGCACCGGTTCTGCGTCGATCGGTGGGCCAAAAGTATGCCGACGACCATGTCAAAATTCCTCCATCTAGGGATGTCCCTTGAAGATGTCATCCTCAAATCAACTTGTGCTCCAGCTAAGGCCATTAATCGAGCTGAGCAGTTGGGCACTCTCAGAAAAGAAACGATTGCCGACCTTTTTGTTTTCGAGTTGCAGGAGGGTGATTTTGAATTCGAGGACACGCACTTGTGTATTGAAAAAGGACAGCGCTTGATAAATCCGCATCTAGTGGTGAAAGATGGGGAACCGATTGAACCCGGCAGCTACCCTGCTTCGCTGCGCGAACTTTATGATTGTGACCAGGATGTCTTTCGCTTCGTCGAGGAAACAGCCCAGGAGACTGTCTAGTTCCGAGGCTAGAGGACAGCGGCCATTTGAATCTTTCTGACATTGGGAGAGCTTACTGGCGGAGATCCCTTCGTTAGGAGCTTGAGTCCAGGGGAAGCGTGGGTCGTTACCGATCAGGCGCTTGCCTGTTGGTATGCTTGTTCAACAATTCGCTGACTGACCAGTGTCTCTTCCGGACCTGGATGAGGGGAACGTCCTTTACTTATGGCTTCGATAAATTCTGCGATGGCGCCTTGCATGCCCACCAAGGCTCGTTCAGCAATACTCAAGTGATCCTCGAAATGAGCCTTTTCCCTGCTTGCGTCCGATAACTCCAACTTCCAGCCGTGCCAAGGTTCGACCCGCAATGTGCCATTCTCGCCGTAAATATTGAGGCGTCCCTCCAGACCGCTTCCTTCGGCTCGCAGGCAAAGCAAAATATGGACAGGGGCTCCATTGTTCAGGGACAGAGAAAAAGCGGCTGTATCCTCGACGTCACCTAATCTTTGTGAATAACCAAATCGAGCCGAATCCAGTACCAATGCCTGTCCTGTCAGCCAGGAAACATGGTCGAGCAAGTGGATGCCGCTGGTCAGGCCCACACCACCCCCGGCCTGATCTCGCTGGAACATCCATTGGGGTAAAGAACCAAACAGTCCAAAGCTCTCAACGACCACGTCTTCGACGGCCAGCACCTCTCCGATCTCGCCCTGTTGGATGAGCTCTCTCGCTTCCACCAGAGGTGGCATGAAGCGATGGGTCATCTCCACCATCATTACACGGGACACTTGTTTCGCCAGTCTACAGAGTCTCTCTCCTTCCTCTACACTCATGGCCAAAGGCTTCTCCACCAGAACGTGCTTCCCCGCCTCCAGGGCGGCCGACGTCACTTCTTCGTGCAGTGAATGAGGGAGGCAGACGCTGACGGCGTCGATGGTCGGATCTTCCACTAAAGACCGATAATCCCTATAGCTCTTTACTTGGCTCTCGGCCCTCTTTTCTGGGTCCACTTCTGCCACTCCCACCAGAGCTTCATGGAGTTGCGTCAGAGCACGAGCGTGTTGTTTACCCGTATATCCGAATCCGATAATCCCAAAATTCATCTCAACAATTCCCTCGACGGCTAGCCGAAAGCCAAAACTGCCAGAGCGCTCATCCCCAGAACGATCCCCGCTATGCCGTACAGACTAACGCGCTCCTGGAAGAAAAAGATACCAACTAGAACGACAAAAAAGAGGCCTCCTCCGGGCGCAACCTGAAAGACCACATAGCCAGGTATGCCGTAATCCAGTGAGTAAGCCATACCGAGCTGTCCGATTACGCTGCTGAGTGCCAATCCTCCTCCTATGACCAATTCACGCCGGTAGGGGCGGTTCTGTTTGGCAAAGAAGACAAGGGCGGCCAGAAGTAAGCCAGACCAATACCATAACATCAAGTAGGGGAACTTGAAGGTCTCCGAAAGGCCCATTCCAGACATGATCCTCAGTCCGAAAGCGCCCAGGCCGTTGGTCAGGAAACAAATCAACATCATGCGGATCCACATCATTCACTTCCTTCCGATTGAGTTGGTGAGTAATTTTGTGGAATCGGCGTAGGAGTTTCCGCCGCTCGAGCCTTCTCGTCCACTAATTTATCTTTCCATAGTAAAAGCATAGCCACGACGACCAGGATCAGAGCCACCCCCTTTGCCAAGCTAACCGGCTCCTTGTAAAGCAAAATGGATAATACAGTGGGCAGAGCCGTTGAGAGATTGATGATGACCCAACTGGTGGCGATTTTCCCGTGTCGCAGTCCGGTCTGAAAAGCGAGGATGGCCGTTGACGCCAAAAACCCACATGCGAGAGCAACAAGATACAACTTAGCCGGCGTCTCCAGAACTAAGTTAGCTTGACCTGCAGTTAGGATGTAACTAAGCGACAGCACGCCAGCCCAAAAAAATATAGTGAGGTTAATGGCGCTGGGACGGCATTTGAAATGGTCAGCGAGCTTATGGAAAATACCGATAAACCCCAGAGCGAGGAGGGAAATGACAAGAAATAGGTGCCCCAGATGCATCCAAATGGATCCTTTGGTTTTACTGAGTAAAACTTGTTTCTACAAGTTCCCCGATCATATTGCGCTGAGCTTTCATTCGTCAAGCTGAGATATGGATTTCTATTTGAAACTCGTGTATTTTGATTCGCTTACTTCGGTCTCTTGGTGGCAGCAGTTGCTTTAAGATACCTTCATCTTGATTAGGGTAAGTTGCAAATGCCTTTTCCTTCTACGACAATCAAACTCTGATTGGCAGCAATTCCTTCGATGATGTCCACCGTTCCCGCAAGCCAGCTAATTCTCAACTGATCCACCCGTTCTGCGCCCCCCAGGCCAAAGTGGACTCGGTATGTTGAAGCGGAAAGATAACTTCCGCCTCCTACGACCTGAATCCTAAGACGGCTTCTCCCCACCTTCAGATCCAACTTAGTCCCAATCCCATTAGCATTGGACTTGACACCCCTCAGACGAAGATCCAGCCAATTGTTACGATTGCCTCCCTGGTTTCGCAGGAGCATCGGGGCTTGTCCACAATTGCTCACCAGGGCGTCCACGTCCCCATCATTGTCATAGTCCCCAAATGCGAGCCCTCGGCTCACCTGTCGCTTGATGAGGGCATCACCGTACTGGTTGGCGGCCTCGATGAAGTGGTCACGCCGATTTTCAAACAACAGTTTTGGCTGAAGGTAGGCGTAGCCCTCCCTAATCAGGGCAATGTTGTCGATGATGTGGCCATTGACGACTAAGATGTCAAGATCTGCATCATTGTCAAAATCGACAAAACCGACACCGAAACCCACGAAAGGCCGAGAGGCCAACTTGACTTCGAAAAGCGAACTCACATCCTCAAAAAACCCTCCCGTGTTTTGGTAAAGCGCAAGGTATTCAAGATCCAGATTGGTGACCACCAAGTCGGGAAGTCCGTCACCGTCAAAATCACCGATGTCGGTACCCATACCAGCTTGCGGGTTTCCATTCTCGTCAAAGGCTACGCCCTGGGCCAACCCGACTTCTTCAAACGTCCCATCTCCGAGATTTCGAAATAGGAAATTACCTTGAGAGTCGTTGGCGACGTGTATATCCATCCAACCATCCAAATCAAAATCACCAGCTACCACTCCCAGACCTTTTCCTTTATAAGGGGCTATGCCAGCTTTTTGACTCACGTCGCTAAATGTCCCATCCCCGTTATTCTGGTACAAAATGTCGCTCAGTCCATCATAAACCTTTGGCGAGCAGTAAGTTCGAATACCGCTCTCGAGCCAGGGTCCACAGACCTGATTATTATCGAAACTGTGATCCACATATCGAGTTACGTAAAGATCCAGATACCCGTCGTTATTAAAATCCAGAAAGGCAGCACTGGCACTCCATCGGCCGTCTCCCGCCACTCCCGCTTGCTCAGTGACATCGATGAATGTCCCGTCACCTTTGTTGTTGTAGAGAATGTTTTGCCCATTGAAATTGGTGATGAAAAGATCGTCATTACCGTCGCTGTTGTAGTCACCAACGGCCACTCCTTGCCCGTAAAGGCGGTTTGGCTTGATCCCAGCCTGCTGAGTCACCTCCTT
>JALLON010000240.1 GCA_027717925.1 Acidobacteria bacterium AH-259-G07
GATCATGTCTCCTTTGAAGAGGCGGCTGCTTTCTCACTGGTTTTTCAGACGGCCTGGCGCATGCTGACAACACGAGCCCAAATTCAACCCGAAGACGACGTTTTCATCCACGGCATCGGAGGTGGGGTCTCTTCAGCAGCACTGCAGATCGTGAAGCTCTTTGGAGGTCGGGCCTTTGTCAGCTCTTCGAGCGATGTAAAGTTGAGGAAAGCCCAGGAGATGGGTGCTGATTTTTGCTACAACTACACGGAAACCGACGTGGTTGAGCAAATGCTTGACGAGACCGGGAAAAGAGGAGTAGACATCGTCGTGGACAGCGTGGGAGCTTCCACTTGGATGCAAAATCTCCGATTGGTGCGAAAGGGTGGGAAGATTGTTACCTGTGGCGCCACCACAGGACCCAATCCAAAAACAGAGATTCGCCTGATCTTCTGGAAGCAAATCGATATCCTCGGCTCGACAATGAGCAATCGGCACGAATACCGACAGCTGGTTAAGCTATTGGACGAGGGCAAGCTAAGGCCCGTTATCGATAGGAAATTTCCTCTCTTAAAAGGCAAGGAGGCGCTGGAGTATCTCCAGAGTGCAAGGCAGTTTGGGAAAGTGGTGCTCGTTGTTTGAAACTGTCGTGCTATCGTGCTTTTGTGCCTTCGTGCTGTCCTATGGTCAGTCTTCTGACTCCTGACTCCTGACTCCTGACTCAGAAAGTCTGGGTCAGGAACTGCAGCACTTCCTTGATGTGATTCCTAAGGAGCCCCCAGCCGTGAGGCTCTCCTTCGTAGATCTGAAAAACGTGTGAGATCCCTCTTTCAGTTAGGATCCGATGAATCGTTTGAATGCTGCGTTCCATGGGAAAGGCATCTTTGTAACGATCTGCCGTACCGTAGGCGAAATAGATGTTCAAATCCTTGAAGTCACCGGTATGAGCTAGAACTTCCACACTGTTTTCTTTCCAATGATTCCGGTCAAAAGGTGTTCCGAAGGCTTGCGTAAATAGGCGGGAAAAGAACCGGGCCATCCGCGATGAAGAGTTCATCATCTCTGATGGGTCCTTACCCAAAAGGATAATGGGCGAGCCGGCCGCCACAGAGTTATAGACTTCCACATGCTTCATGGCGATCTTCAATGCACCGTAACCTCCGATTGAAGTTCCAGCCATGGCGCGGTTTGCGCGGCCGATTTTGACACGAAAGTTTCTCTCGATTTCCTGAATCAGGTCCTTGTAAATGTATTGCTCATATTTTTTGGACCCGTCTGCGAAATCAGTATAGAAACTGTTTTCCCCATTGGGATGGACCATCAAGAACTGAGGAGCTTCACCACTAAGCAGCAAGTTTTCAATCACTGAGGGGAGGTTGCCATATCGTTCAACTGCCCAGCTGGTATGATCATTGAACATGCCGTGCAGAAGATAGATCACAGGGAAGCTTCGATCGGGCTTCTTGTCGTAGGCGGGAGGAAAGTAGATGCTGTATTGTGCCTGTGTACCGAGGGCAGTAGAAGAAAAGTTCCTAAATTCTACCCGAGACCCGCCTGGTAGATGGATCGTCTGAGGATCTCTGATACGCCGCGGCGGGCCGCCTCGCTGACCCAAAGCAGCCATCACCATAAGGGAGATGGCAACAAGCGGAATAACTCTTGTTCTTGGTATATTCATTCCGGAGATTATAGCTCACTGTTGAATCAGGAGTCAGGAGACAGGAGTCAGGAGTCAGGAGCCAGGAGCTAGGAGCCAGGAGTCAGGAGTTAGTAATTCAGAATCCAGAATCCAGAATTCAAAAAGCTCAAGAGCTCAACAACCTGAAACCTGAAACCTGGAACCTTCAACCTTCAAACCTTCAACCCTAAGATTCGACATTCCGAAGGATCTTCCTCACATAGGAGGAGATGGGATAATCGTTTTCGCCCGGTTTTGCCCAGGTGAAGTGTTCCTCAGGTGCCGGACTTTGAAGAGCAACCAGGGCCGGATGGAAATTTAACTTCCGAAAAGTAATTTGGTGAGTCACAGGTGCAGCCCATCCGTTGACTTTCAGATCCAAGTCGTGAACTTTCCGAAAGGTTTCTGCGATATGCGGAGTTGGTTGCCCCCCAACTCGGGGAAACTCCCAGAATCCCCTGAGGAAAGTCTCCTGGCTATTCTGTTTTAGCAGGTATTCTTCACCTCTCGAAATCAAAGCAACCGTATAGTGGAATTCCTGCGAGGAACGCTGCTTTCGCACTCGCGGGAGAACCTCCTGCATCCCTTCTTTGCGCGCCCTGCAGCTCTCGGCGAGTGGACAACAGTGGCATTGAGGGTTGCGAGGCGTACACACTAAAGATCCAATTTCCATCAACGCCTGATTGAAGTCACCGATGTCTTTTGCCACGCTGGGTTCTCTCACCAGCTCAGTGAGAAGCTTCCAGAGTTCTTCTGTTCCGGTCCGCCCAAGATCCTGTTCGATCTTGAGGTAGCGTGCAAACAACCGGCGTATATTGCCGTCCAGGATCGGTAGGGGTTCTCCGTACGCAATAGAAAGAATCGCGCCGGCTGTATAACGCCCGATACCGGGAAGCTGTCTGGCCTCCCTGTAGTCTCGTGGAAATTCTCCTCCATGTCGTTCAAACACGATTTGAGCCGCCCGGTGCAAATTGCGCGCACGGCTGTAATAGCCCAGTCCGGACCAGGACGAGAGAATTTGGTTTTCCTGTGCTCTCGCCAGGGACTCTAGAGTGGGGTAGGTTTTGAGGAATTCCCTAAAGTAAGGCAGTGCAGTGCCGACCTGCGTCTGCTGGAGCATGACTTCGGAAACCCAGATCCGGTAAGGATCAGGGTTCTTTCGCCAGGGAAGGTCGCGTCTGTTGTTCCGATACCAGCTCAGCAGCTTGCCCGCGAAGTCTTTGATCGGAATGGGTAGCTTCAGTATGGCTTGTGTACCCATTAAAGGTTCCAAGTTTCAGGTTCCAAGTTCCAGGTTTGATTCTGGATTCTGACTCCTGACTCCTGACTCCTGACTCCTGACTCCTGACTCCTGACTCCTGACTCCTCCAATAAGACTCGCAGTACTCCCGAACCCGATCCATTTCCCCTTGATAGCGAATCATCCATGCCTCCTCATCACCGTCAGGTGGCACGATCAAGGGTTGGCCTATTTTGACCAGGACAGGAGTGAAAGGTTTGGGAATTCTGAACTGGTCCCAGCTACTGAGAGTCCAGAAACTCTTGGGCTGAATGTGAAAGGGGACTATCGCTGCTCCTGTGTTCCGGGATAGCCAAATTGGTCCCGGCTTCACCTTATAGATGGGGCCTTGAGGGCCGTCTATAGTAAAAGCGGTGTCGACTCCCTGGTCCAAGCATCTCTTCAATTTGAGGAGGGCTTTTGCCCCTCCTTTGCCGGTGGAGCCTCGAGCGGCGACGTATCCAAATTTCTCTATTACTCTAGCGATGTATTCCCCGTCAAAATTGCGGCTTGTGACCACAAAAATATTTCGGAAGCGCCAGAAGTGTGTGGCATAAAAGATTTGGTTGTGCCAAAAAGAGTAAATAATGGATTTTCTCTTTTCCTTAAACTGCTGGAAGTTTTCCCAATCCTCCAATCGATAGCGCAGCGTCAGGCCAATCAGCCACACCAACGCCCCGCCCAATAAACTGATGAGCAAGATCTGGATTTTCTGCCAGGGATTGAAAGGCTTTGACGGAGTAGGATTATTCGACCGGGTTCTCGTCTTTGTGAAGTTCATGCGCTCATGCGAAGCCACTATGGAGGCTATGAGAACTCAATCTTTTTCGATAAATAGTCGGCTAATTCCTGGTCCAGACTGAGGATCTCTCGAATTAATCGCTGTCGATATCGCGCTGCGTAAGGATTCTCACACTCCATGTCACGAAAAAGTTGATCGGTGTCGTGTTGAACAGTTCTCACCAGGCGATAAAAGGCCTCCGGTCCTGGAGTGGAGATGGCCTGCCCACCCCAGCCCAGCCGTTTCATGGCTTGAGCAATTAGATGAAAAACCGCCTGGCCTTTGGCAATCTGCCTGTCGTGCTCCTCTGGAGTCGGCTCTATAGTCACCAACTGCAGTGCTTCGAGGTAGTGGCGAATAAGCTCATAGACCTGGGGCTCGATCCGAACGGGACATAGCGCGATTTTCAGTCCGGCGATACCTTCCTTACCACTGTCTGGCCCAAAGAGCGGGTGAGTCCCAAGGATTTGCAC
>JALLON010000241.1 GCA_027717925.1 Acidobacteria bacterium AH-259-G07
TTAAATCGGCCCTGGAGATCGTCTGTCGAGGGTTGGAGCTGTACCACGACTCTGCCACTCTACAGCGGCGTCGTTTCCGCCTGCAGTGCCGGATGGCTGGGAAGAAGTGGTATTGACGGTTTCAAGTTTCAGGTTCCAGGTTTCCGGTTTCCTGGAACCTGGAACCTGGAACCTGAAGCCTCGTCATGTAGTATCATCTCCCAATGCGCAAAACGAGGATATTCACTCCGGGACCGACCCCGCTCATGCCCCAAGCTCAACTGGCGATGTCCAGGCCCATCATCCATCACCGGACAGAGGAATTCAAAGAGCTCTTGCTGGAGACGCGTCGTTATCTGCAGGAGATTTTCAAAACTGAAAATGACATTGTTATTTTGGCTTCCTCGGGGACAGGGGCGATGGAAGCCGCTGTCTGCAATCTTCTTTGCTCTGAAGACCATGCCCTTGCCATTGTGGCCGGCAAATTTGGCCAGCGCTGGGTCGAAATTTGCCGGGCCCACGCGATTGCTTGTATTCCCCTTTGTAAAGAGAGTGGTCAGGCGGCCTCAGCTGAGGAAATCTGTGACGCTCTGGGGCGCCAATCACAGATTCGATCTATCCTAATTCAGGGATGCGAAACGTCAACGGCAACTTCGCACGACCTGGAACGCATTGCACGATTGGTCGGCGAGAAGTTTCCTGAAGTATTCATAGTGGTCGACGCTATCACCTCCCTGCTCACACAACCGATGGAAACAGACCGCTGGGGGCTGGATATAGTAATCGGTGGATCTCAAAAAGCTTTTGGTCTGCCTCCCGGTTTGGCTTTCTTGTCGCTGAGTCCACGGGTGATTGAAAAGATCCAGTCCAACCTTTCTCGTCCTTACTACTTCGATCTTCTCCAGGAGTTGAGGCAGCAGCGCAAAGGGCAGAGTACTTTTACTCCGGCAATCTCACTGATCACCGGCCTCAACGAAACCACCCGTGAAATCCTTCGGCAGGGCCCCGATCGGGTAGTGGCCGATGCCAATTTGATGGCTCGCTGCACGCGGCAGGGGCTTTCAAAACTAGGTTTTAAGCTTCTTTCCTCCTCTCCAGCTACCGCCTTGACCGCAGCATTTCCGCCACAGGGTGTATCGGCTACCGACCTGGTTAACAAGCTCGAAAAGGAGTTTGGGATTAAGGTAGCGGGCGGACAGGGTGAACTGAAAAACAAGATTGTTCGCATTGCCCATCTAGGTTACTTTGACCTGGTGGATGTTTTCTCGGTCCTCTCGGCCATCGAACTCTGCCTATTTAAGATGGGGGTGAAGGTCGAGTTGGGTGACAGCGTTCGAGCTGCCATGCTGGAAGCGACAGGCACAAAAGACCCAATCTTCACATAAGACCCAAAAGGCCAAGTGGCCAATTCGCGAAAGCACGAAAGCACGAAGGCACGAAGGCACGAAGGCACGAAGGCACGAAGGCACGAAGGCACGAAAACATGAAAGCGCGAAGGCACGAAAAACCATGAAAGTACTGATCACAGATCCACTCTCGGAAGAGGGAATTGACCATCTGAAACAACAAACCGGTCTGGAAGTCATCTACCAACCCGAGCTGCCTCCCGATGCTCTGCTATCGGAAGTACGTGATGCTGAGGCACTGATTGTTCGCAGTAAAACTCAGGTCACGCGGGAGGTGATTGAGGCGGGCTGCTGCCTTCGGGTGATCGGGCGTGCAGGGGCAGGTGTAGACAACATCGATCTGGCAGCGGCTACTCGCAAAGGTGTAGTCGTGATGAATACCCCGGGCGGTAACAGCACCAGTGCAGCCGAGCATGCTTTTGGCTTACTACTCGCAATGGCGCGCAAGATCCCCTTCGCCGATGCTTCCTTGCGAGGCGGAGATTGGAAGAAGAAGGCGCTGGTGGGACAAGAGCTTCAAAACAAAACACTGGCAATCATCGGGCTGGGCAAAATCGGCTCAATATTAGCCCAACGCGCACAATCCTTCCATATGAAAGTGGTGGCTTATGATCCCTTTGTGAGTGAGAAGTATGCCGGCGATCTAGACGTCGAACTTCTGTCTCTGGAAGAGCTTTTGTCCCGATCTGACTTTGTCAGTTTGCACGTTCCACTCAATGAGAAGACTCAAGGCCTGATTTGTGAACGGACCTTGAAATTGATGAAAAAAGGAGCATTATTGATCAACACAGCCCGAGGAGGGCTGGTAGTTGAGGAAGACCTGGCCGCAGCGCTGGAAGAAGATCAACTGGGTGGGGCCGCCCTAGACGTTTTTGAGAACGAACCGAACATTCCCCCTGCTCTTGTGAGGTCCGATGCGACTGTCCTCACACCTCACATTGCCGGCTCCACTGCCGAGGCTCAGTCCAAGGTAGGTTACGACATTGCCGTACAAGTGGCGAACTACCTGCAGCATGAAATGATCCTTAACGCGGTCAATTTTCCCTCCATGACGAGCAAAGAACTCGAGCACATCCAGCCCTATCTTCGCTTGGGTGAAAAATTGGGCTCGTTTGTCAGCCAGATTTCCCAAATTCGCATTTCAGAGATCGGAATTCGATATTACGGCGACCTCACCCAGGTGAACTATAAACCGATTAGTAACTATATCCTGAAAGCGATCTTGAAGCCCATTCTCTCGGAAGAAATCAACCAAGTGAATGCCAGGAATTACGCTGAGGAACGCGGCATTTCGGTGATCGAAACAATGAGCAGCCGGCAGCGCAGCTATTCAAATCTCATTAGTATCCAATTGCGCTCACCTCAAAAAACCGAATGGATCGAAGGAGCAATCTTGCGGAAGGGTAACCTGCGTTTGGTCTCGATCGACGGCATTCCGGTCGAAACCGAGCTGGGGAAACAAATCCTCTTCATCCGAAACGAAGATACCCCCGGCGTCATCGGCCGGGTGGGTACAATATTGGGTGAGGCCAGGATCAACATCGCTTCCTTTGTCCTGGGACGGGACAGAGACCAACCCCACGCCGTCGGAGTGGTCAATACCGACGGTGAGATACCCGAAGAGGTGCTGCAGGGGATTCACAATATTGCCGCGGTAAAGTTCGCCCAGGTGATACACTTGTGAATGGCGAATGGCGAATTTTTGAACGCCTAACGAATTTCCTTCATCTAATTGTTTATGATTCGTTTCCTTGTTTGCCTGTTGACCTTTTCTTACGTCTTTGGCCAGACCCTAGATGAGCTGCTCATCCCCAGAAAGACAGCTATCTTCATCACTTTGCAGCGGACGATCAATACGAAAACAGCCCAGTCAGGAGACAAATTCTTCGGCCGAATTGCGGTTCCGATCACATCCAATGACCGGATCGTCATCCCAGCCAGCACCTATGTCATTGGACACGTGCACATGAGCAAACAACCCGGACATATCAAAGGCAAAGCGGAACTACTTCTGGCATTTGACAGCATTGTCCTGCCAGATGGAACCACCCGGCAGATCGAAGCAGTAGTTCAATCGGCCGAAGGGTATCAAACAGATCAAAGTGGAGAGCTAGGGGAACTGAAGTCTTCAGGAAGTCAAGGGAAAGAGACCGCTTCCGGCGCGGCTGGCGGTGCCATCAGCGGCGGAGCGATTGGCGCCATCGCCGGCAGAAGTTTAAAAGGATTGGCAGTGGGTACGGGGATTGGCTCGGGAGCGGGAACTCTTTTGGGACTTTTCAAGAAAGGCGACCAGGTCATCCTGCAAAAGGGAACCTCCTTGACCATCCAGCTGCAAACCGACATCCGCTTCGTTAAGCCAACACCAAGGAAGCGAGGGGTCCCCCTGAGTCCATGAGGGGGTCAGAGCGACCTCGCCTCACCAGACCTTCAGCAAACGTTAGTGTATTTATGAACCAGACTAAGCAAACTCCTGGGTCTGGACAACGTCCCTCCCATGGTGAAACGAATGATCAGCGGCAAGACAGGCACTCTGCAAATTTGGATTGAGAATGCCTTGATGGAAAAGAAGCGCCTGAAAGAGAAGATCCAACCGCCGAACAAAATCGCAGTGGAGGTATCAGGTGCAGGTCATGCCCAAAAACTCGAAAAAACGTTCTGCCGCGCAGGCTCCCAGCCCGGATTATTCATGAATTCTCTACTGCAGCGACGACATCATCCGCCCTGCCAGTGTTGCGCTCCCTCGGCCTCCTCAACGTACCAGGGGCGAGCCGGCGGATCGCCTCTACCAGGGCGG
>JALLON010000242.1 GCA_027717925.1 Acidobacteria bacterium AH-259-G07
TCTCTCACTTGTACTGGCTTGGATCATTGGCGTTTATGTAGGAGGAATGAAGGTCAGCGAAATCACCGCCGGGTTCCCGGCCCAACTGTTTTTGACGCTGGCAGGGGTCACCCTCCTCTTTGCAGAGGCACGGGTCAATGGGACACTGGACCGGGTGGCTCATCATGCGGTGCGCAGTTGTAGGGGCAACGTTGGGTTGATTCCGGTAGTGTTCTTTTTCATTGCGCTGGGACTGGCCTCAATTGGAGCGGGAAATATCGCCTCGGCCGCCCTGATTGCACCCATGGCCATGGCCGCTGCGGGCCGGGTTGGTATCTCGGCCTTTCTGATGACAATCATGGTTGGCAACGGCGCCAACGCCGGCTCCCTGTCACCGTTTGCGCCCACGGGGATCATTGTCAATGGCTTGATGGACGGATTAGGGCTGGGCGGAGCCGAGTGGCAAACCTATTTCAATAACTTGATCGCGCACGCATCGGTGGGCTTTGCAGGCTACTTTATCTTCGGAGGTTGGCGGCTCTTTTCGCGGACTTATAGCGAGCCCCAGATTTCCTCTGAGACGGTGAATCCAGTGTCTGAGCAGAGCGAGGGCCTCGCAACAGGTGAGCATTCCTTTCAGCTGCAGCATTGGGTGACGCTCAGTGTAATCGGGCTGTTGATCGTGGGGGTCATATTCTTTGACGTCAACGTGGGGATGGGAGCTTTTGCAGGAGCGGTTTTGCTCATTCTACTCAGGATAACCGATGAAGTCGCCGCAGTCCGGGCCATGCCCTGGGGACCGATCCTGATGGTGTGCGGGGTGACAGTGCTAATTGGGCTCTTGCAGAAAACAGGAGGCCTGGACTTGTTCACCGCCTTTCTGGCCCGCTTTTCCACTCAGGAGTCCGTGACCGGAGTGGTGGCATTCGTGACGGGATTAATATCGGCCTATAGCAGCACATCAGGGGTGGTCCTGCCGGCGTTCTTGCCCACTGTGCCGGGCCTGATCGAGAAACTTGGCGGCGGGGACCCTCTAGCCGTAGCCTCGGCCATGAATGTGGGCGCTCATTTGGTGGACGTCTCGCCGCTTTCCACCATTGGTGCGCTTTGCGTGGCCGCTGCGCCCGCCAAGGAAGACTACCGCGCCCTCTTTAATAAAGTGTTAGCCTGGGGGCTTTCCATGTCCGTCGTGGGTGCCCTGCTGTGCTACATCTTCTTCGGACTCCTGTGGTGATCAGGATACCTCCATTTTCAGCTCGTACGGGAGCAAAATGACGCGGGTCAGATTGTTAATCAGGTCAATACGGTTAGGAGGCAACCCAAACTGAATGACGTCGCATGCAATAGAAATTGGCATGCCTGAAGGTTCGGAGCTTGTTAATTCTTGTTGGGGATGGTATGAATTTGCCTCTTATGTCGGATCCCAACGCCAGAAGATCGGGTCGCCATTTCCTCCAAATTCCCGGACCCACTAACGTACCCGACCGAGTCCTCCGGGCCATGGGTCGGCCGACCATTGACCACCGTGGGCCTGAATTCGCCCAGCTGACGCTCGACATCCTCGAGCGCCTCAAGGCTGTTTTCAAGTGCTCCAGACCTGTGGTCATATACCCGTCCTCCGGTTCTGGTGCCTGGGAGGCGGCGTTAGTGAACACACTTTCTGCTGGTGATCGGGTGTTGATGTTCGAGACCGGGCACTTTGCCATGCTTTGGCGGGACATAGCCACCCGCCTCGGGCTTGAGGTGGATTTCATCCCGGGTGACTGGCGCCATGGTGTTGATCCAGAGGCGATTGAGTCAAAGCTTGCCGAAGACCGCCGACACGCCATTAAGGCAGTTGCCATCGTGCACAATGAAACCTCGACTGGCACAACAAGTAAGGTCGGTGAGATTCGCAAAGCCATCGACCGGACAGGCCATCCGACCCTTTTTATGGTGGATACCATCTCCTCTTTGGCCTCGATCGATTATCGTCACGACGAGTGGGGCGTCGACGTGACGGTGGCTGGCTCACAGAAAGGGCTCATGCTGCCTCCCGGCTTAGGCTTCAATGCCGTCAGCACTAAGGCGCTCGAGGCGGCCAAAAAGGCGAATTTGCCGAAATCCTACTGGGACTGGGGACCAATGCTCAATTCCAGTGCACGCGGTTTCTTTCCCTACACACCGGCTACAAATTTGCTATTCGGATTGAACGAATCGCTTTCGATGCTATTGGAGAAGGGCCTGGAGAACGTATTTGCTCGCCACCAACGACTTGCCGAAGCGACGCGACGGACCATCAAGGCCTGGGGACTTGAAATTCTCTGCCTGAATCCAGAGGAATACTCCAATAGTCTCACCGCGGTCCTATTGCCTGATGGGCACGATGCGGATGCGCTGCGTAAAGTGATCCTTGATCGCTTCAATCTGTCACTCGGCAATGGCCTTGGCAAAGTCCAGGGCAAGATCTTTCGGATCGGGCACCTCGGCGATTTCAATGAGCTTATGCTGGCGGGGACGCTGTGCGGGATCGAAATGGGATTGAGCCTGGCCGGTGTCCCACATAAAAAAGGCGGAGTGGAGGCCGCGCTCGACTTTCTGGGCAATATGTGATGTGGAGCGGATGCCGAAGGCGACAGGGAGATGGGGTGACAAAGCTCCCTTGTCTCCTTATTCCTGACGTCCGGTGAGCCAATCGAGGTTGAACCTGGCAAAGGTAATCTTCTCGTAGGGTTGGTCGTTTCCGCGTTCATAAAGGCAAGCGATGGAGAGATCCGGGAGCACGGAAAGACAGGAATAGGCGGATGGCCCGTCATGAAGCACGTTCGAGATAGGCCATGTCTTGCCTTCGTCGTAGCTCATACGAACCGTCATATGGACTCGCTCCGTTTTGCTGGCGGGGTTGGAAAAAAGGAGCCGGTTCTTGCCGTGAAGATCCGCCGACGTGTAGCGGATGAAGCTGGCCTGACACACGGGCTCGATCAGCGTGTCGTCGAACCGGATAGCGGACCATGTGGCGCTGCCGTCTCGGCTCCTGGCGATAGCCCGCATGCCTCCTTTCTCGGGTTGCCCGCCATCGCGGGCCCAGTAGTTCCGCATGTTGATGAGAAGTGATCCGTCATCGGTTTCAACGATCTGGCATTCGTCTGTATGTGGTGACACGGTGCCACCAAGCTTCCAGGTCGCCCCGTGGTTACCGCTATAAAAAACATGCGAGTGCTTGGCCCACTGATCGCCCACCTTTTCTCGATGATCGCAGGGAATGACGAGGCGACCTTTATAGGGTTCCTGACGAAGTTGAATTCCAAAGCCGGGGCCTGTCGCGTACCACTCCCAGTCGGGGTTTTTCACGTCCCTCGTAATGTCGATCGGTTTCGACCAGGTGAGGCCGTCATCGGTGCTCTTCGTGATCAGCACGTCTTGATTGTCTCGGCAGAAGGGCAGCCAGATTGTCCCCGTATCCTGATCTACGACTGGACAGGGGTTGCCGATGGTGATCTCCTCCGTCCCACCTTCCTCGTAGACAAGCTCTAACGGTCCCCAGATCTGGCCAGCGTCGGTGCTGCGTTTGAGCACCAGGTCAATGTCGCCGTGGTCGCGGCGATTGTTCTTTCTGCCCTCACAAAAGGCGAGCAAGGTCCCCTTGGGTGTGACAATCAGTGCGGGGATCCGGAATGTATGATAGCCCTCGCTGCCGGAGATGAACACATCGATTTGTTCAAGAGGCGCACTTTCCGCTGTCCGGGCCTGCTTGGAAAACAGAGCCATCAGCATCAGCGCCACCACCACGCCTGACAGCATTGTCTTCGGTTGGCCCATTTCTCGCATCTTCCTTATCCCCCCAGCCAGATGACGAAAATTAAAAATTCAATCTCTGACCCCAAGCGCCTCCACCACCATAGCTAAAAATCCGGTTTACTCATTGGGTTGAGAGTACTAGACTTTTCTGGAAGATCACAAGGCCATTAAGCATTTTTGAGGAGGAGAATATGTTCTTACTGTTTCTGCTTGTTTCTTCCGTTTTACTCACTACCGAAGGAGACGTGGAGATCGTCCCGATTACTCACGGATCAGTAGTCCTCAAGTGGCAGGGGAAAACGATCTATGTCGATCCCTGGGGCCGCGGAAATTACCAAGGGGTCTCCCAGGCCGATTTGATTCTGATCACGGACATCCATGGGGATCATATGGATCCAGCGC
>JALLON010000243.1 GCA_027717925.1 Acidobacteria bacterium AH-259-G07
CAGCCAAGGATCGAGTCTACATCTGGCATCCTTACACTCAGATGCTTAGCGCACCCTCCGCCATCCCCGTAGAGCGAGCCGAGGGGGTATACTTATACACTGCCGATGGCCGACGCATTCTGGATGGCATCTCATCCTGGTGGGTCAATATTCACGGTCACAATCACCCCCGACTCAACCGTGCCCTTCAAGAGCAGATCGGGAAGCTTGCCCAGGTTATTTTCGCAGGCTTTACCCACGAGCCAGCCGTCCGCCTGGCAGCCGAACTGGTAAAGTGCACACCCACCAATCTGACCCGCGTCTTTTTTTCCGACGATGGCTCAACCGCGGTGGAAGTAGCATTGAAAATGGCATATCAGTATTGGCGTAATCGGGAGGAATCACAAAGGAAACTCTTCGTTGCCCTCGAGCATGCCTATCATGGGGATACGTTTGGAGCTATGGCGGTTGGGGGTGTTAAAGAGTTTCACTGTCATTTCAGCGACCTGTTTTTCGAAGTCCGGCGCGCCCGGAGTGTCGAAAGCCTGGAAGAAATTTTGACGCGAGAAAGCGGTCGTGTTGTTGCGGTCATCGTGGAACCAATGGTGCAAGGTGCCGGAGGAATGCTCATTTGGCCAGTCGAGTTCTTGCGCCGGCTGCGCGAAGTCACGCACCATTACAGTATTCCCTTGATTGCTGATGAAGTCTTCACAGGTTTCGGACGAACCGGAAAGATGTTCGCCTGCGAGCACGGTCCCATTGAGCCAGATCTGATGTGCCTCTCCAAGGGGTTAACTGGAGGATATTTGCCGCTTGGGGCTACCCTGGCTTCAGAAGAAATCTATGGAAGTTTTTTGAGTGAAGACCACACGCGAACTTTCTTCCACGGTCATTCCTTTACCGCCAATGCGCTCTCCTGTGCCGTCGCCCTGGAAAGTCTGGCTTTATTTCACGAGGAGCGGAGGCTGGAGCGAGTGGCTCAATTGGAGCGACTTTTCCGGGAACGGTTAGATCATTTTCGAGATGCTTCGATCGTGAGAGAGACGCGAGGAATTGGCGCACTCGCAGTCCTCGAGCTTGAACCCCAGAAGCAGGCTGGTTATCTGGATGAAAGGTCAGCTGTGCTTGGCCAGGCTTTCCTGGATCGAGGAGTTCTCTTGCGTCCTCTGGGCAACGTTTTATATTTTCTCCCACCCTATGTGATCACGGATGATGAGGCCCATTGGGTTTTTGATGTGATTGAAGAAGTTCTGGAAAGTCTCCATGTATCTCCCCCTTGAATTGGCGCTTGGGGGGAATTTCCTTTACAATTCCACGCCGTGAAAAAGCCCCCCCTTTATCCCGTTCACCCCATAAAAGATTTGAGAGATCTTTTGAATCATGCCACGGATCGTTTTCGGGATCGGGTCGCCCTTCAAAGCAAAAAACAGGGAGCGTACCGTCCCGTGACTTACCACCAACTCCGTGAGCGAGTTGTGGAGCTGGGCACAGCCTATTTCGAACTCGGTCTTCAAAAGGGAGATCGAATGGCTGTCCTTTCCGAGAATCGAACCGAATGGGCGCTCGCTTACCTGGCAGCAGTCACCATGGGTTTGGTTGTCGTCCCGATTGATAAGGATCTCACCCCGCGAGAGATCCGCCACATCCTGAACTTTGCCCAGCCCAAACTTTTGGTTGGTTCAAGAGACTACGTGATCCGACTAAACGATTACCGGGACGAACTCCCGTCGTTGCAGCAGCTGATTTCCATGGAAGAGGAAGCGGAAGGAGCGGACCTGGCTTTTCCAGAGGCTTTGCAAAAAGGCTACCAAGCGCTTTCCCGTGGCAACCGCTCTTTTCAGGATGCCAGGATGAGCGGTGAAGATTTGGCAGCCATCATTTTTACTTCGGGTACTACCGGAAGCTCCAAAGGCGTCATGCTGACCCATGGGAATATTGCCTCGAACGTTATGGCTATTTCTCACTATGTCTCAATTAAAGACGGCGTAGTGCTTTCGGTTTTGCCCCTGCATCACACCTATGAATGCACAGCTGGTCTTCTGGTGGCGCTTTATCAGGGATGTACGATTTGCTACGCCGAGAGTCTTCGCCGCATTCCCGATAATTTGCAGGAAACGGGAGCAACGGTCATGTTGGGTGTCCCCCTTCTCTTTGAAAGCTTCTACCGGCGTATCGAGAGTGCGATCAAGGAAAAGGGAGAGCGTAAATTTCGTCTGGCTAAAGGAATTGCGTCTGTTTCCGAGCGACTCTTCAAGGTAAATCTTCGTCGCAGGCTCTTCAAGCGAGTCCACCAAAAACTGGGTGGACGCTTGCAGTTATTCATTTCAGGAGGGGCCGCAATGAATCCTCGGGTGGCCAAAGGTTTCCGAGAACTCGGTATCGATTTCATACAGGGATACGGTATGACGGAGGCATCTCCTATTATCTCTGTCAACCACGTGAATTGCTTCAAGGATGATGCAGTTGGGCTGCCTCTTCCCGGTTTGGAGGTCAAGATCGTGGAAGAGGAAATTCTGGTGCGGGGTCCATCGGTGATGAAGGGATACTACTTAAATGAAGCCGCCACAAGCGAAACCCTGAAGGATGGATGGCTGCACACCGGGGATTTGGGATATTTTAACCAAGATGGCTTCCTTTATGTCAGCGGACGAAGGAAATCGGTTATTGTCACTCCCAATGGGAAAAATGTTTATCCGGAAGAGATAGAAGCCCTTCTTAACGAAAGCCTTTACATCCTGGAATCTCTAGTGTGGGGCGGCCCGGAAGAAGATCCATCCAAAGCCGAGGTGCAAGCCATCATTGTTCCACGCACAGAGGCTTTTGATCAGGAGTTTGGTCCCAGCCATTATGACGAAGCAAAAGTGTATGAAGTGCTCGCGGAAGAAGTCAAAGAGCGCTGCAAGAAACTGGCCGGCTATAAACGTGTGAGGAAATTTGTTCTTCGGCCTAAAGAATTTGAAAAAACCACCACTCGTAAGCTCAAGCGTTACCTCTATACGGGAAAGCCCAAAAAGCTGGTGACCGAATGAGCTTTTGACGAATGCTTATCAAGGAGTCGATCCGCAAGAGCTTCACAATCTCCTTCTCAGCCGGCACTCGGATGACCACCCCGCCATCAACTGGGAGGCGGAGCTAAAGGATTCGCTTGAAGGGTTCGGGAAGCTTGAAATCAGCGATTTTCAGCCCAGCCACGAGCACATGGAGCGGCTAAGAAGCCTGCGGTACGTGCATTAAGGGTCAGGCCTCTCGATTAGGGACCCTCCCATCACCAAGCCAACCCCTGCCACCGCCAGACTGCGGAGACGCCGCGCAAAGGAGAAGGTGAATCCCCCCGCCATTGGAAGACCGAGGATGGGAAAAACCACTGTATAGGCCCCCTCGGCGGCCCCCATCTGTCCCGGAACAAAGAAGAAAGCAAAACTAACCATCTTGCTGACCGTCTCTATCAGGAACGGATAAACCAGCGGAAACACCAGGTCCATGGCGCTCAATATCCAGTAGCCCTCAACGAGAAGTAGAGCCTGAGCCAGCAGCTCAAGGGTCAAGACTGCAAGAAATCTGGAGGGAGACAGATGAAATATGTCCAGAAGTAAATCCTCCATGGCACCGACTCTGTCCATATTCGGCTGAAAGAGGACATTGATTCCAGGCAGACGCGCGATCCGACTCAGGACGGACCCAATGATGTGAATCCGCCACCAGACACCAACGAAAAAGAGGAGAACGAACCCGCACATCGCAAAAAGAAAAACCCAGGCCAGATTTGAGAACCATCGGGTCAGCTGGAAGCGACAAAGGAGAATCGAAAGGCCGACTATTACCAGGACACAGGAGGTGCAAGTATAGAGCAAATACTCCGCCAGAATCGAAGCAAACGCTCTCTCGGTACTCAATCCCCGTTCTTTCAGGAGGAGGGCTTTGGATGGCTCGGCCAGGATAGGCCCGGTGGAGGTCAAAAAGGTGACCGTTTCACCCGAAATTCGGATCCACACCAGATCCCGGTAGGGAACCGAGCCGGGGCTCAGGCAGTAATAGAGGGCTCCTGCGCGCACCAGTTGGTAGACGGCAAAGATGGCCCCAACGATCAGGAAGTCCCATCCGATGTCAGTAAGTATGGACAGAATGCGGCGCGGTCCGAGGTGAAACACGAGATAAATGAATAAACCCCAGCCCACCAG
>JALLON010000244.1 GCA_027717925.1 Acidobacteria bacterium AH-259-G07
CTAAATGGATTGTTGATGCTCTTGGGTGAGTAAGGATTGCCGTAGGTGCCATACCGGTTTGAGGTGGATTCAGGATCATATTTGTTGGAGCTGAGACGGCCAAGGTAGGTGCCAGCAGGATCACGCTTTTTCTGGTCCTGTGATTTGTCCAAGGAGAAAACTTCCTACTAGCAACATTAAAATGAAAGAGGGAAGCAGATTTTTCATTGAGGGTCTCTTTTCTGTGAACCTATCAATCCAGTTCTTGCAAGTCAATGATCCCTACTATCTCAGGTTTCGACCCATAGATTTGTCTACTCGCTCTCATCAAATTCGCTCCACTTAGGCCACAGTAATCCCCCAAGGTACATAGCAACAAAGCCCACAACCAGCCTTGTCAGCAGTGGAAGGACGGAACTAAACCCATACATGACCCAGCTCACAACGAAGATAATCGGAAGGACTTCCAGCAGAACAAGACCCAAAATAACATCCCACAACCTTGGCACAAAGTTCGCGAAGAAGGCGATGTTCCAACCTATGACCAGCAACCCGTTCCAGAAAGCGGTAATCCAAAACGCCACAGACACAATGGACCGTGCAATGTTCACAACCTGTAACAATCTTCTCACCGCTACAGCACCCCAATCATGAACAAGTTTTCGATCAAGGAAACCTCCGTTAACCCTGGAAGGGCTTCAAAACCCAAAAAGCCTCAACAAGTTCAGCAGTACGGGAAAGATAAAAAACCAGAAAAGGAATCTGAAACTGGATTGCAACCGAGTATGCCCCGCCTTTTCACTGATACTTTCAAAAGCCTTGAAGCACCCATAGCCAAGTACAACTAGAAAGACGGGAGTACGGAGAATTTCGTAGACGAGTCTAAGGGGCGTTATCTCCATACCCACCAACAGGGAAACAGGATAAGCAAGCCAAACCGCGTTTGCTATCATGTATTCGCCAGGGAGCCAGATCCAGATCCAATGTTTCCAATTGATATTGAACAATCGACCTGAAGCTACATCCCCGCCAGAAATGGGAAGGTGCCTCCCATAATGGGCAGTTATCACGGAGGCTCCAACCGAAAGTGGCACCGCAACCCAGAGATACTGTTGCAGGCGTGCTGTGATTCCAATTGCCGCTAATCCCAGTGCGGCTATCACACTACCACTTACGACACCACAGAAAAAAGATTGTGATGAGTAGGCCGCCAGAAACCCAGCTATTGCAGCGGATGCAACCCAAAGTCCTGCACTCGTTAGAGGCCAGTCGAGTAGAAACCCGTCCTCTCCAGTCACAAAGTCAATGCCGAGTGTTACCCCGTTCTCTATGGCACCACCATAGACTACGCCTAGTAGTACCGAAGCTATTTTTCGTCGTAGAGAAACCATTAAGTGACACTCACTGATAAGTTGAGCAATTTCAGCATTGGGCCTCCAGATCACGGCGCAGACCAAACCGCCTTTTGCCAAAGTCTTCCACCATAGCCTCCTCACTATGGCACCAGTGAAAACCCCTTTGAAGAGGTTTTGACACAGACTGAAAATAAAAGCCAGGACCTAACAGAGTCCAGTAACCGGTGACTCCCATTGGGGAGAGAATTAAAAACCAAACTATGAAAAGTACAATTAAGAGAGTCTCCACTTGGACCAATTCCCCACGCTTAATCAGGTGACATTTGCTGCCCCTTCTGGTTGGTGGGAATGAAACGTGTTGATCTGAGCCTAGCTGGTGTAGGCAGGTCTGTCAATTGAAAGGATTTGGGGTAATCTTGAGACTCGGTGGTATTGGGTTGCGTTGGATGTCAAGACAGGACGAAAAATATCAGAAAGGCTGCCCATAAACCATAGAGCCAGGTCAGACCTTTAGAGCCGACGAATCCCACTCATCCCAACTATCCCAGCTATTTTGAAACCCTTTGCTAATCTGATTTTTCTCTAAGAGTGGAAATTACATGGGATTTGTGGGATCGAGGGAATATCATTCCAAGGATGAAGCAGGAATGCCAAAGGGAGGCCCTATGAGCGTCAGGAAATTTGTGACTCTTTTGGTTTGTCTAAATTTAGGAGTGACTCTGGCCTTAGCTCAAACAATAGGAAAGGAATCACTGCGTGGCCTGGAAGGAGTGGAGGTATTGGTAGCGATAGGGGAGCCTATTGTAGAGGCAGGGCTAAGTAAGCATCAACTCCAAGTAGATGTGGAACTGAGGCTCAGGAAGGCTGGTATCAAGGTTCTGACAGAGGAGGAGAGGTGGAATACGCCAGGGAGCCCTTTTCTTTTCGCGAGTGTCATTGGAGTGAGAATCAGTCGAAGTGAAACAAGATCAGGTTATGCATACCAGATGAAGCTCTACCTAAATCAACAAGTTACTCTATCAAGAGACTTGGAGAAAACGGATGCTTTTACGTGGCATACTGCTGGTGTGATTGGTATTACCCCAAGAGACTCACTAACAAGGAATATACGTGAAGCCATCGCTGATATGGTGGATGAGTTCATCAATGATTATCTGGCTATAAATCCAAAACAGTGAGCCTTTAGGTTCGTTTCCTGACTATTCTGGATCGCCAACAATCCCAACTATCCCAGGTTTTTCCAACTCTTTAGTAAAATTCAATTCTCATCTAGTTTTTGAAAAAGCCGGGATTCCTGGGATTTGGCTAGGATCACTCAGCAGCCGCCACAAAAGCTGACCGGCAACCGTTCAAAAAAGATCAGTTTTAGATGAGTGGTCATTGTCCCCGGAATGGATCGCTGCTGGTGAATCACTTTTATCTAGTGTTTTTTTGCTTCTCTAGGCGACCTCTCGCCCTCTGTTCCCGTCCTATTTAGAGAATGGAGGGAGAGACAGGGATCAGTGTGGGATCACTCAGGACCTTCCTGATTAGGTCCTTTTTAAAAAAAGAGCTTAGAAGAGCTGTTGGATCTAAGAATATGGCTTTAAGTTAAGCTGGCTCAGCTAGTTAGAGCTAACATCAGTGTTGTATACATCATAGGTACTTATGGGAGAGTTTTGGGAGTGCAAACAGGTCTAGTTTTTGTCTTCTAGGTAATCCCTCTGCTAGTAAAAGCATCTGATTGCTGGAACCAAATCCTGGGGGTATGAATGCCCTATTCCCAGTTCGGCTTCTCAGGCCCAGCTCTCCAGAGAGAAAGGGGCTGCTAGTAATGTGTCAGTGTTTGTGTCACTTTTTTCGTCACAGTTGGGCCAAACACATGTTTCCGTTTTGTTTCCGGTTGAGATGGTAAGTTCTGGTGAATTTTGGTAATCCGACCGGTCCTGAAACCACTTAGCGCTGTAGCGGTTTTGGCTGGTCAGTTCTTAATAATGTTGTCCCCTTCCGTTTGGCTCCCATCGAGCGCGTCTAAACCCGTCATGAACTTTTTGATATTCTTTTCTAGCATCTTATCAAATCCCAAACTCGCTATTTCGTTGTAATCCATGGCTGCAGCTGAAGCGTATATGTAACCAGCTTCCAGGGCGCTTTTCACCCACTTCTCTGATGGAGCAATTTCAATATCAAGCACATACCCAATGCGCTCTCCCAATTGCAAACTCAGACCTCCGGCATCAAGGTGCTGTATCGAGGAGACACTGGCGTAAAAACTGGGGTAGCTCTGAGACATGCCAACGTCCTTAGCCATTTGTTTCAAGGAAGCTTTACACCATCTCCATCTGATCTTGCCTTTGCTGTTAGTGAAACAGACCGCAACCCTTTCGAAGTTTTCTTCTATCTCCCTGATCTTAGCTGCACCCATTCTATCCAGGAGAGTTGGATCAGTCTCTTTAAAGTGGTCCAGCAATCTTTTCTGGCGAATCCAGTCGAAGTCTACAAAATCATCAATCATATCTGGATTCTTGCGCAGGTACTTAATGGTCACCAGTCCTTCAAACACACTTCGCGCAATTTTGAGTGCGTCGTTGCCATAGCCGTTCACTGCTAAGAGAGTCACAGCACCCAACGAATTTGTGATCGTCTTGTTGAGCATCCTGACCACTTGGGGAAGCGGTGTAGTGACTGGCCTGTCTAGGACGCTTTTCTGAATCTTCAGGAAATCAAAGAGTGGCTGCAAAAGCATAGAGAATTGGCCGAGCATGAGATTTCGAAAATCTGGAAACGACACACTAGGCCCAAAATAAGTGCATGAAAAAGACATGAATGGG
>JALLON010000245.1 GCA_027717925.1 Acidobacteria bacterium AH-259-G07
TCCGCCGGTGGAAGGGGTACGTGGTGCGGACTGAAGGGCAGATCGACCCCAAATCGCGGATGCTGAACGTGGTGGTACGGGTCGAGGACCCACTGCACGGGCTATCAGCCGATCAGCCCCCACTGCTTCCCGGTACTTTCGTGGAAGTGACCATCCATGGCACGACGCTCCGCGACGTGCTCCCCGTGCCAGACCATGCGATTCACAATGAGGACGAACTGTGGGTAGTGCGGGACGGACGCCTGCGAGTGCAGAAGGTGCGGATCGCTCGCCGCCAACGCGATTGGGTATATGTGGCCGCCGGGCTGGAAGAAGGACAGCAGGTAATCGTTAGTCCCATGGATGTGGTCACCGATGGCATGGAAGTTCGCGTAGCCAGTGGCTCTGGGGACGCTCCGCCGCCTGAGGATGCAAATCCCGAGACTCAACGGCGAAGGCCCAAATGATGGATACACAACATCAAACGCAGGATAGAGGAATACTCTCCTGGTTCGTCCACAATAAGGTGGCCGCAAATCTGTTGATGCTACTGGTGCTAATTGGTGGTGTGATCTCGATGCTGCGGATGCGGCAAGAGGTGTTCCCGGACATCGAGACGGGCCTGATCACGGTGCGGGTTCCGTATCGGGGCGCCTCACCTGAGGAGGTGGAGGAGGGAGTAGTGGTGCGCCTCGAGGAGGCGATCGCAGGGATCGAGGGGATCAAGCGCATCCGCTCGGTGGCCGCGGAGGGCGAGGGCACAGTGATGGTGGAGCTGGAGGACTATGTGGACGAGCGCAGGGTGCTTAACGATATCGAGGCCGCAGTCAATCGCATCGAGACCTTCCCCCAGGAGATCGAGGAACCAATCATCAGCCAGGCCTCCAGGCGTGTCCAGGTGATAAGCATTGCCCTGTACGGCGAGGTGCCGGAGCGGACGCTAAAGGAACTGGCCGAGAGGATGCGGAACGAGTTGACCGCAATGAGGAACATCTCGCAGGTTGAGCTGTCCGGCGTTCGCCGCTATGAGATCTCAATTGAGGTTTCCGAGGAGGCGCTGCGCCGGCACGGCCTGACTTTCGAACAAGTGGCCACGGTAGTTCGCCAGTCCTCGCTGGATCTGCCGGGCGGGTCGATTGAAACCGAGGCTGGGGAAATCCTGCTGCGCACCAAGGGCCAGCGCTACAGCGGCCGGCAGTTTGAGGACCTCATTCTCATTACCCACAACGACGGCACCGTACTGCGGATGGGCGACGTGGGAAGGGTGATGGACGGGTTCGAGGACTCGGACATCGCTGCCTTCTTCGACGGCAAGCCCGCCGCCGTCCTGAAACTCTTTCGAGTCGGAGAGCAAGACGCGCTCGATGTGGCAGCCACCGTCAAGCGCTACCTGGAAGAGCAGCGAGAGTTGTTGCCCTACGGTGTGTCAACCGATTTCTGGTTCGACCGCTCGCGTTACCTCGAAGAGCGCATCAACCTGCTGGTACGCAATGCCTACATCGGCCTCTTCCTCGTCTTTCTGTGCCTGACCATGTTCCTGAACCCGAAGCTGGCATTCTGGACGACGATGGGCATCCCCATCTCCTTCATGGGCGCTTTCTGGATGTTGCCGCAGTTCGACGTGACCATCAACATGATCTCAGTCTTTGGCTTCATCGTGGTACTCGGTCTTGTGGTGGACGACGCCATCGTGGTGGGCGAGAACATCTTCACCTACCGGCAGCAGGGCATGAATGCAACCGAGGCTGCGGTGCGGGGAGTACGCGAGATGGCGGCACCGGTTACGGTAGCCGTTCTCACCACCGTGGTTGCGTTCATGCCGCTCCTGTTCACTTCGGGAGACATCGGCAAGATCATCAGTGTGATCCCGCTGGTGGTGATTGCTGTTCTACTGGTCTCGCTGGTGGAGGCGCTCCTGACTCTGCCGGCGCACTTGTCAGATTCACCGCGGGGTGGCGCATCGGGCCCGACCATGCAAGGCCAGTCCCGGGTGCAGACCATCCTCGACAGATTCATCCACGGTCCCTACATGAGAACGCTCCGGTGGGCAGTGCACTGGCGGTATGCCACCATGGCTATAGCGGTGGCCTTGTTCGCCGTCACGATCGGCTTTGTGCTCGGCGGTCACATCAAATTCGTGTTCTTCGAAGCGGTCGATTCCGACAACCTGTTGGCAGAGCTAACCATGCCACAGGGGACGCCCGTCGAGCGGACACGGGCGGTGGTGGAGCGAATCCAGCAGGCGGCTATGCGCGTTGGCCAACAACTTGACGCCGAAGGCGGGACCGGCACGCCCTCTGTGTTCAGACACATCAGCACCACGATCGGTCAGCAGCCGTTCAAACGTCTGACCTCAGGACCGGGCGGTGCGGTCCTGGCCACTTCCTTAGGCAACTCGCACCTGGCAGAGGTGAACATCGAACTGGTCTCCTCCCAGCACCGAGACATTGCGGCTGCTCGCATTGAGAATCTGTGGCGCCAGGAGGTGGGAGAGATCGCTGGTATCTCCTCGCTCGTTTTCCAATCCTCCTTTTTCTCAGCAGGGGAGGCGATTAACCTGGAGCTATCGCACCCCGATTTCGACACCACACTTCATGTGGTGGAGCAAATAAAGGAGGCGCTTCGGCAGTACCGAGGAGTCAGCGACATACAGGACTCGTTCCTGCCCGGCAAGCGGGAGATCAGGCTTTCCCTGAGGGAGGAGGGTCGCACACTTGGGCTCACATTGGCGGACCTGGCTCGCCAGCTCCGCCATGCCTTTTACGGTGCTGAGGCGCAGCGGATTCAGCGCGGTCGGGACGACATCAAGGTCATGGTCCGCTACCCGGAATCGCAGCGACGCAGCCTGGCTGATATCGAGACCATGCGAATCCGTCTACCGGACGGCACCGAGGCAGTGGCTCAGGTGAGCAGGGGGCGCGGTTATGCCAAAATCGACCGAGCCGAGCGGCGCCGCATTGTGCGCGTCACCGCCGACGTGGACGAGACCCTGCCCGGCGTTTCCGCTGACGGGATCAACGCTGATCTGGGAAATGTGGTGCTGCCACAGCTGCAGCAGCAGTACCCGGGCCTACTGTTCGGCTTCGAGGGCCAGCAGGCTGAACGGCGCGAGTCCATGCAAAGCCTCGGTGTTTACTCCGTGGTGGCCCTTCTGGGTATCTTTGCCCTGCTGGGTGTGCTTTTCCGCAGCTACGTCCAGCCCCTGATCGTCATGTCCGCAATACCCTTCGGCCTCATCGGCGCTGTGGTAGGACACCTGATAATGGGTTTGAACCTGTCCTTTCTCTCCGCTTTCGGTGTTGTGGCCTTGACCGGCGTTGTGGTCAATGACTCCCTGATCATGATTGACCTGATTAACCGCCGTCGCAGCCAGGACGAGCCTCTGCGACAGGTCATCATGGAGTGTGGCATGCGGCGTTTCCGGCCCATCCTACTGACCACGCTGACCACCTTCTTCGGTCTGACGCCCATGCTTCTGGAAACCAGTCTGCAGGCCCGGTTCCTGTTACCCATGGCTGCCAGTCTGGCCTTCGGCGTGCTGTTCGCCACCGCCATCACTTTAATTCTTGTCCCCACGCTTTACATGATCCTCGGGGACCTGCGGAATCTGGTGGCTCGGCCGGCGCAGGAGCGAGCCGAAATGATCCACCCCTCAGCAGCAGGCCAGTGATTACGGACCGATGTCCTCAGCGACCGATCTTCCCACTGGTTGATCCAGGGGTAAAGTGTCACTACCCCAGCCAACGAGGTCAAAATTTGCCGTCGGATCGGTCCTTGGCTAGAATCAGGTGCAAACAGTGACAAAGACGCAAACAGGATTATTGACTGTTCTGGTGATCCAATTTCTGGTCGTCGAAGGCGGCATTTCCTCCCCCACCCCTTCATTGGACGCTGTAGGTCAAAGAGAGTCCACCGAGTTCACATTTGCCCGCGTTCAATTCAATTCGTACGGGAGGTGGGGCCGAACTCCGGGATGGGCCCACGACTATCCACGGGCTGAGCGCAACTTCTTGACGATCCTTTCCGATGTGACCGGCATACAGACCTCGCCGGAATCCTATGTCATTGTTCAGTTGGACGACCCTGAAATCATGAAATACCCCATTCTGTACTTCAGCGAACCGGGATCCTGGAACATTACTTCCGAGGAGGCTGAAAACT
>JALLON010000246.1 GCA_027717925.1 Acidobacteria bacterium AH-259-G07
GACGAGGAGCCGGCCCGCGACCGCTTGCGTCAACTTCTGTCCCCTTTTGAAGATATTGAAATTGTGGGAGAGGCTCAGGATGGTGAGCAGGCCATTGAGATCATCTTGGAGATCAAACCGGATCTTGTCTTTCTTGACATTCAAATGCCGGCTTGCAGTGGGATGGAAGTAGCCGCCTCCCTTCCATCGCCGCGCCCGCAAATCATCTTCTGTACGGCATACGATCAATACGCCATCGACGCTTTCGAGCTCCATGCAGTGGATTACCTAATGAAACCAGTCAGCCGTGCCAGGCTGGCAAAGGCCATTGAGCGAGTTCGCACCATGCCGGCCACAGACGTGGATCCCCAATTGGAAAGAGCGGCGCGAGCGCTGGGAACGGGCACCACTCGGTTTTTAGCGAAACGGGCCAATCGATTCACCGTGGTTCCACAAAGTGAAGTTCTCTATTTTGCCTCTGAAGAGGGTCTGACTAGGCTGTACACTCGGGAAACCTGCTATTGGATGGAGCCGAGCCTCAGTGAGCTTCAAGATCGCCTGGCTCCCAGCAAGTTTCACCGAATTTCACGGCAAGCAGTGGTCAATCTGGACGCGGTACGTGAGGTGGTGCCGCTCGCGGGTGGCTACGGAGAAGTCAGGCTAAAAAATGGCACTCCACTGGATGTCAGTCGCAGAAGGATGAAAGAATTAATGCAAAAGTTAGAGGGAAAGTGATCCTGGCGCGTCCTGGCTGGGGGCTAATGCCCCGTCTTAGGCTCGCGTCTTGACCTTTCGTGTTGAGCGGACTCGAAGATCGCTCGAGACGAGGCGAAGCCCGGTTTGGTTTTTCGAGCGGATTGTAGTTTGGAGATGCGGGGGGGCAAGGAAGCGCGGAGTCGGGTAGTGGATCAATAGTGGTTGGTCTATTTGTTTTTCCTGGCCGCTCTCTTTTCCTTCGATTTTTTCTTTTTCGTCTTAGATTTTTTGGCCGGTGGGGTTTTTTCGTCGATTAGAGCGACCACTCCAGAGTGTAAAAACAGCGTTTTTTTGAACGCCTTAAGGAATTCTATACCCACCAGGATGTCTATGGAGGACGGCGCAAGAATGATAATACCGTCTTCTGCCTGATCCCCAATTTCTACAAATCCCCAACCAGTAAGTTTGTGGGAAACTGTACCGTCCGCTAAAAGAACCGAAGTTGTTCCAAATAGCACTATGGCGAGCGGAAAAGCCTTTACCAGTGGCATCGATAGGAAGCCCGTGAATCCAGTATCTATTATAGCTTCGAACTCTTGTTTAGCTTGCGGGAACGCACCATAGACTGAAATTTTAATAGATGGGGAGCCTGAGCTATGAAAAGATCCAGTCAGAACGGTCATTCGATGTGTAGCTTACTCTGTAGGCACCCAATGCACCTATCTTGATCAAATGGAATATACCGCTGGGATTTTTCTTTTTTGCTAATTTAAATGAACTCTGTGCAGTATTTCCCAGGAAAGCTTCTCCGGTCTCAACATTGATCGCCAAAAATTTACCGCCGTGTTCCTTTTCATATTTCTTCTTGTATTTTTCCTCGTAGATTTGCTCACCACGTGTAGCGATCTCTTTGGGATTTAGAAAGCTTTGGTTCATATTTGTCGCCCGTGCAATGTGGACTATTAGGCTTTTTTACACTCGTCAACAATAGAATAACAGATACCAGTTCCGAACAACACATTAATCAGCCACTACCCGAAGTCGTGTGGGAGGCCACTCATGTCTTGGATCCGACCAGCCACTTTATCGATCCAACCATTCGACTGAAAGTGATTTGGTTGTTCGTTTCATACTCAGTAAACTGCTGTTTAGAGAATTTAATGAGATAAGGTCAAGAGAAGGCAAGATTAGATCGATGCGGACGCAAAGACGGCCCGAGGGGGCCCTGTTCGTCATCTCGCCAACCAATCCGACAACAGCTCCTGTAGCGGCTCAAAAGGTTCCCGCAACCGGATCCACAGGTTCTCGTCAGCCTGCTGCAGGGCGTACGCTCTCCGTACGATGCCAAACTCTTTATCGGCAAGTTCCGGGCTGGACCGGTTAAGCAGGTGATCCTGGGGATTGAGAATCAGAAGCCTGCGGGGCGCCAGACAGGCCTCGAGGTCGGGCAAATCGTAGGCAGTGAGGGCATTCGGCACCAGGTCGGCAAAAGGGACGCTGTAGAAGCGATGCATAACAACGGAGCCCATGGAGACGAGGGGATCGATCAAGGCCAGCTGCGTGATGGAAGAGTCAAAGACGGCCGCATGAATCAAGGGAATCGTCATCGCGCCCCGCGCAACGGCAACGATTTTTTCTTTATTAACATCGCTTCGCGACTTCAGGAACTGAACACAGCGGCCGATGTCTCCGGCTCGAATCCCCACAATGCTGCGCCCGATCTGAACTCCCAGGAAGGCCGCATCGTCATCCACAGACCCGAGTTCGCCGGTGCCGGACAGATCGGGAGACAACACCGCATAGCCCTGCTTCACCCACCATTCTAATTCGCCTCCGGGCGCGCCGGCGGCCGATTTGCCCTCCGGGTGAAGATAAATCAAAGCCGGGGGTCGCGCTGCCCCGTCGGGAACGAGAAATAAAAAAGGAAGGATACATTGACCTTCCCCCGACATGACGTATTGCTCAATCACATAGCCGCTCCTTTGAAATCTGCCGCGAAAAACCAGACCTGACAGAGGTCCGGGTTGAATGTATCCACAGATCTTCCCAGCTTTTTCTTTTACCTTTTGCAGGTGCGCGTGCAGATTCTCTCGGGAGCGCTCCATCTGATGGATGAGTTTTTGGCTCTCGAAGCGGTTGAGTGAGTATACGGTTTCGCCGCCGAAGGAATCGAGGATTTGTCCGGTAGGTGTCACTCTCAGGTCTTCCTGGCTGAGCATCTCCACCGCCTCGTCTGTCGAATCACCGGGCTGGGCAAGGTGCTTCTGAAAGAAGGCGTAAATAGCCTCTCGATTCTTCCGGGTGTAGCCGTGCGTGAAGTCATCTTCGACTAGGATGAGGTTTTCCTCTGCCCCCAGCGCCCGAAAGGCTTTTCTAGCTTCTGCGACCGTCTCTCTGGTGCCCTGAATACTGAAAAAGTCCCTCGTTGTTGCAGCGACCAGAGTGGGTTTCGGCGCCCGCACTTCCAGGAAGTCCGCATGGTCAATTCCGTGCACTAATCCGCCATTGAAGTTCTGTTCGGCATCCTGCGGGCCAATGGACTCAAAGAGCCTCTGGAATCCGCAGATATAACAGGTTGGTGCTGCCGCTAGCACTCGCTCATCCACAGCCGCAATGTAGCTCGTCTGAGTTCCTCCTCCTGAGAGGCCGGTCACACCAATTCTGTTCGGATCAACTTCGGGCCGGGAGACCAGATAATCAATGGCTCGGATCCCATCCCAGGTGAAGTAGCGGGCAGAAGAGCTGCCTGTCAGAAAGCACTGCTTGCCAAAATAGGAGTGCTCCCGAGTAGAGCGGCCCACCCGCGAACGCCTGATTTGTGAATCGTAATACTGCAGTCGCTCTCCCTGTCCGATGGGATCCATGGCAAAGACAATGAACCCCTTTCGAACTAGGTTGAGGAGAAGCTGCTGGTAGTGGGGAGCGCGAAAGGCGATATCGGTGTGGCCAATGACGTTCAGGATTGCCGGTGCTTTACCTCGGAGTCGTTCGGGAATAAAGAGGCAGCCGGTGACGTAGAAATTCGGTCTCGATTCGAAAACTATCTTCTCAATTCGATAGTCCTTCTTTTTGAGGATCTCTAGAATCTGTGGTTTCAGAGCTGTTTTTTCAGGAAAAGGCCCTAAGATGTCCAGGAGAATCCGTTTGAGCTCCGCCTGTCTGGATTTCCAGTCTGCGGCCGTTCTCAAGGCTCCAATTTTCTCTCTCCTTGCGTCCAACAGTCTAAAAGCCAGGGAATTGAGGTGGTGCTGCAGCTTGTTTTGCGCATCGGACCACCCGATCCAGCGCTTCAGGACAGAAAGGTCTTCACCTTGACCAAAACAGCGATCTGTTCTCAGTGACCAAAAAGCCACCAAAACCAAAAGACAAGAAAGCCCGCGTTTCATGATTCCTCCTT
>JALLON010000247.1 GCA_027717925.1 Acidobacteria bacterium AH-259-G07
ATTCCCTAGCGGCAGTGTAGCTTAAGTAGCGATGCCGAGACCATCCATCCTCATCCTTGCCGTGCTTGATGGTTGGGGTTTGAGCGATCTCAAAGAAGGAAATGCGATGGCCCACGCTCGGTTGCCCAACCTGGAAAAGCTTTATTCCCGATATCCGTGGGTCTCCCTGGAAGCTAGCGGAACACGGGTGGGTTTACCCGAAGGCCAGATGGGAAATAGTGAAGTCGGCCACCTGAACATTGGAGCCGGACGGGTCGTTTATCAAGACATCACCCGCATTGACCGAGCCATTGCCTGTGGCGAGTTTTTCCGCAACGAAAAGATCCGCCGCATATTGGAAACCGCCCGAGGCAAGGCACTTCACTTACTCGGATTGGTTTCAGATGGGGGAGTGCACAGCCACCTTGGCCATCTTGTGGCGCTTTTGCGTTTTGCCAAGCAAGAGGGAATTGACAAAGTGTTCATCCACGCCTTCACTGACGGGCGGGACACTTCCCCGAAGGGGGGCGTGCAGTATATTCAGCACCTGCAAGAACAAGCCGAGCGCATTGGCATTGGCCGGATTGCATCGGTCAGTGGACGATACTACGCCATGGATCGTGATAATCGGTGGCAGCGCACCGAGAAGGCATACCGTGCTATCGTCGAGGGCCTGGCTGAAAAGAAATTCAAAGACCCACTTGAAGGAATACGTTCCTCTTACCAGGAGAATGTAAGCGATGAGTTTATAATCCCGTTTACAGTAGTCGAAGAAAATGGAGAGCCTGCCGCACGACTCGAGGAAGGGCATGCGGCTATCTTTTTTAACTTCCGTGCTGATCGGGCGCGTCAGTTGACTCGCGCCCTTACGCTGGAGGAGTTCGACCATTTCCCACGCCCTCCAGGTCGCGTCCATCACTTTTTGACGATGACCGAGTACGATCGGACTTTTACTGTGCCCATCGCCTATTCCCCGATTCCTCTGGAGCGCATTGTGGTCAAGCTCTTCACCCAGAACAAGCTGCGCAACTTGCGGCTGGCAGAAACGGAGAAATACGCACACGTGACTTATTTTTTCAACGGCGGCGAAGAACAGCTCTCCGAGGGGGAAGAGCGTATTCTAATCCCCTCTCCCAAGGTACCCACTTATGATCTGAAACCTGAGATGCGTGCTTTTGAGATTACTGACCGGCTCTTACATGAACTCGACACCGGTTCCTACGACACGGTCGTCCTCAACTTTGCCAATGCTGATATGGTGGGACACACAGGGGTGATGGAGGCAGCCGTTAAGGCTGTGGAGACGGTGGACACTTGCATGGGACGCATCTACGAGAAGGTGCGGGAAATTGGAGGGGTGATGATGGTAACCGCAGATCATGGAAATGCCGAGCAAATGATTGACCCCAAAACGGGTGAGGTTCACACGGCTCATACGACTAATCCTGTCCCCTGCATTTTGGTCGATGAGCACTGCGGAAGTAAACTTCGCCAGGGTGGCGCTTTAGAGGATATTGCTCCCACCATACTCCACTACCTGGAAATCGAAAAGCCTCCCGAGATGAGCGGAAATTCTTTGCTCCTGTAGAGTAATTCACATATCGGCTTGAAATGAGCTTCGATGTCAGCATAGTCATCCCCACCTGGAATGGTCTCCATCTGCTGCGCGAAAACTTGCCCTGCGTTCAAGTGGCTGCCCAGGCCTATCGCCGTAAGAGTGGGGGCTCAACCGAAATCATCGTCGTGGACGATGGCAGTCAAGACGAAACCGCGCTCGCTATTCCTTCGGAATTTCCTGACATTCGTCTTGTGAAACGAAGGCACAATCAGGGTTTCGCAATCGCTTGCAACACCGGATTGCAAAGCTGTCGATTTTCTTTGCTGGCTTTCCTCAATAACGACGTTCGCATCGATGAAAATTATTTGGTCTTTCAAGCTCTTCATTTCCATGACCCGAAGGTGTTTGCCGTGACGGCTAAGGTGTTTGAGTGGGATCGACCTATCTTTGCCGCGGGTGGAAGGTTCGGCCGCTTTCGCAGAGGGTTTTGGAGTCTGTATTTCAATTACGATGTCTCGGTTTCCTCAGCCCAGGAATGGATTGAGAGGCGGAAGCTTTTGTCCGCCTACGCGGTTGGCGGGTTTTCCACTTACAGCAGAGAAAAGCTGGAAGCCCTCGGTGGTTTTAGTGAACTTCTGTCTCCATTCCATTGGGAGGATGTGGATCTCTCCTATCGGGGGTGGAAACGGGGCTGGGAAGTTCACTATGAGCCTCGCAGTATTGCCTATCATCGAAGCAGTTCCACCATCAATGCCCACTTTAAGAAGAAGTTCGTGGAGACAGTGTCCTTTCGCAATAGACTGCTTTTCCACTGGATTAACCTTCATTCCTCAACCTATCTGTGCCGCCACCTGATCATACTTTCCCTCCTCTTTCTCACCCGTATCCTCGTCCTTGATATCCCTTTTTACCGCTCTTTTTTTCAAGCGCTCCTTCAGGTTCCCCAAGTCAGGCGGCTCAGGCAGCTCGAACGAGAGAAAGCTCGAAGAACTGACGCGGAAATTTCGCGTCTACTCAAGCGCTTCTATCGATCCACACCCATTGAAATCTACTATAATCAGCAGGAGGTCATCCAAAGACACCCTGAGTTCGAGGAAGCTGAGGTGTGAAGAGAATTTCGGCGGTACTCGTAACCTACAACGAAGAAGACAAGATTGAACGGGCACTCACGAGTTTAAAAGCGGTCAGCGACGAGATTGTTGTGGTGGATTCCTGCAGTACAGATGCCACCGCGCAAATCTGCCGTCGTTACACGGACCGTGTCCTCCAAAGAGCCTGGGAAGGCTATCGTGCCCAGAAGCAGTTCGCCACCGAACAGGCCAGCTATGATTGGGTGCTCAGCCTTGATGGGGACGAAATGCTGAGCCCGCAACTGAGAGAGGAAATTCTGCAGTGGAAGTTCCAAGAATGTGACTGTAAGGGCTATTACCTTCCCCGAAAAACGTTTTTCATGGGGCGCTGGATCGAACACACCACCTGGTATCCAGACTGGCAATTACGTCTGTTTCAAAAGTCTTGCGGGCGCTGGGAGGGAGGGCGAGTACACGAGTCTTTCCGAGTAGCCGGTCCCACCGGGAAGTTCAAAGGCCAAATCTACCACCACACCTATGCCTCTTTCTCGGAGTACCTTGAACAGCTAGAGCATTTCTCTACTCTAGCGGCAAAGGATTGGTATGATCAGGGAAAAAGAGCCCATTGGATCCACTTCACCTTTTATCCCCCTGTTGTGTTTTTCAAGAACTATCTGCTGCGGAAGGGATTTGTAGACGGGATACCTGGACTGGTCGTGTCTACGCTGGCTGCCGTGTCAACTCTTTTCAAGTATCTAAAATTGTGGGAAATCCAATGCGGCGCCCGGAACGAATAAACAACTACCCTGCAGGATGAATAGTCTGAAAATCCTCTACGTGGATATCGAAAAGGTCTGGCGGGGCGGCCAGGAACAGCTTTTTACTCTGATGGTGGGAATGAAAGACCGCCAACATCGCGTGTGGCTGGCTGCACCATCCAAATCACCGTTAAGTAAGAAGGCTCGAGACATAGGCATCCGAACCGTCGCATTCAATCAGCGAAACGAGCTGAGCCCATGGGCCTTTTTCCAGCTGTGGAACATTCTAAGGAAGACCGACTGTGACATTATTCACCTGAACACTCCCCGTACCATTCTATGCGCAGGGCTGGCTTCGAAACTTTGCGGGGTTCCTTTGCGAGTCTGTTCACGGCGCGTCAACTTTCCACTCAAGTCAAGGTTCAGCCACCTCAAATACAACTGGACGCAGGACAGCGTGGTGACTGTCTCCCATAGTATCCGCCAGACTTTGATTGAAGGGGGTATTCGTCCTGAACTGATCAATGTGATTTATGAAGGTGTTGATCTGAACTGGATCGACCTTCTGAAACCACCACCTCTTGCTCACCTTAAGAATGGATTGATGGTAGGAACAGTAGCACACTTGAGTCCCGAAAAGGGACATCGCACCCTTCTAGAAGCCGCCGTTAAGGTTGTGTCCGGGTTTCCAGATGTCGTCTTC
>JALLON010000248.1 GCA_027717925.1 Acidobacteria bacterium AH-259-G07
TCTTCCTTCGCAATCCACATCTTGATCCAGGCCACAAGCTCATCCGGCGGTCGTTTCAGATCCAAGACCCCTTCAGGTGGTGAGATGATCCGGATATTGTTCTCCATGAGAATCCTTTGAATCTTGCCCACTTCTTCGGGATTCTCTGAGCGGGTGATGCGATTGTGCTCCACAACCAGAATGGCCTCGAACTGTGTTTCGCACAGTCGTTGAGAAGCTCCCTAAACGCGGGCCTTCCCTCAATCGTCGAACCAGAGAATCCGTCATCTTGGTAAGTTCGATAAACCTCGTAGTCATATCGCTGGGCGTAGGCCGTCAACGTCGAAACCTGGCTGTCGATCGTTCTTTTCTCTCTTTGGATTTCGCTGGAAACCCGACATCATGCCGACTTTCGGATTATGCCGATAGGTAGCGCAGGATCAAGTTGGTGGTGCTCGAGCTTCGCCTAGATTCGGCATAATCAAAGACTTTCCAGGAAGGCCAACAGCTTGTCATCAGGCTGGTATCGCCCTGGCTTGGTTCCCAGAGGGGCAGTACGTGACAGTGCCTTCTCCTTCAACTGGAGGTCTGCATGGAGATATTGCAAATGTGCAGCTGCACATTTGCAATATTATGCGCAGAGGAGTGTTATGTAGAGTCGCTTCGTTAAGTGCTTGCCGCTCCGATCATCTCTCTTGGATCGCAGCACATAATATTTCATGATGGGTCTCCTCGGCGGCCATGGGGGTCGCCGCTTTTCAGAGGAGGTCAATCATGGATCAATCCAATCGTGTATCTTTACGGAACTCGCCACTGGGTCGACTTGTGGCAAAGGCCCTGGGCGAGATGGAGCAGTTAGGGTACAGCAGGAGATCACTGAATCGGTATCGAGCAATTTGGGCCCAGCTGATTGAGTTTTCCCACCAGAAGAAATTGGGAGATGAGTTTTCCGGAAGTCTGGCAGCGCGCTTTGTGGAGGAGTATCGCGTGGGGGATGAGGAGGTGGATAAGCCGGGCGAGGGATGGCGACGGCATATCGTGTTTGGTGTAAAGGTGCTTACGGACTTTGCTCAGCACGGCCGCATCGAACCTGCCCGCACGGACATGGGAAAGATTCATCTCCCTCCACCCATGAAGAAGGTACTGCGTGACTACAAACAGTACTGTCGGGATCGACTCCAGCTTCGGCCGGCGACCCTTCAAACGCGCACCAGAGAACTCACGATCTTTTTGGATTTTCTAAATACGAGGAAAGCGAGGACCCTGGATCAAATTCAGGCGCTGGATCTGTCCGAATTCGTGTCTGCTCGCGGTCACTTAAAGCCGCATACAGTCTCGCGAATCGTCTCGGATGTGCGT
This sequence comes from Acidobacteria bacterium AH-259-G07, assembly GCA_027717925.1. Taxonomy (GTDB): domain Bacteria; phylum Acidobacteriota; class UBA6911; order RPQK01; family JADFOI01; genus JALLOL01. The sequence continues at coordinate 1,339 of JALLON010000248.1, forward strand.
TCCTTTCTTCGCTTCCTGACCATGCGTGGGATCCTCCAGAAGGATCTCAGTGTGGAGCTCCCAACCATCCGCGTTTCCAGGGATGCCAGTATCCCGTCGGTGTGGGATTACGAGCTCATCGTCAAGCTCCTCGGGGTCATCGATCGCAGTTCGCCCAAAGGCAAACGGGATTACGCCATTCTCTTACTGGCATGCCGGTTGGGATTGCGTGCTGGAGATATTCGCACGCTGAAACTGGATCACCTCCATTGGGAAGATTCCAGGATAGAGATCATGCAATCGAAGACGGCCACGCCGTTCAGCCTGCCTCTGACCGAAGAGGTCGGCGAAGCATTGATCGACTACTTGAAATCGGGTCGCCCCAAAATGGCGCACCGGGAGGTCTTCCTCAAATTGAACCCTCCCTTTGAGCCTTTCGTGAAGAGCAACAACCTATACCACGTTGTTACCTACTGGCGTCGATTGGCGGGGATCACGTTTCGGACTCCACAAAAGCGAGGGCTACATTCCCTGCGCCACAGTCTGGCGACTCGGCTTCTTCAGCAGGGTACGCCTTTTCCCACCATTGCAGACATCTTGGGGCATACCAGTTTGGAATCAACACGGATTTACGCCAAAGCCGATGTGGAAGCCTTGCGCAGCGTGGCGTTGGATCCGGAGGAGGTGAAGCATGCCGAATGATCCATCCAGTGCTCCGTTCCAAAGCGCCCTCGCTCCTTTCCTGGATAAATTTCTCCAGGAAAAGCACGCCTGTGGATACCGGTATCGTGAGCCGTCTCGAATCTTGCGGCGTTTCGACGATTTCGTGTTCCAGGCAGGGTTGACGACCTGCGAGTTACCTCGATCCATCGCCCAAAAATGGTTAGCCAAGAGGGCTCACGAAAGTTCCAGAACCCACCAGCAACGGATCATGGTCGTTCGCCAGTTCTCCAGGTTTCTGTGTCGGCTCGGTTATTCCGCCTACGTGCCCGATTCCACACTGAGTGCGCGAGAGCAATCGAGTTTTGCGCCAAGAATTCTGACTCATGAAGAGATTCGAAAGCTCCTTCAGGCCGTGGACGCGCTGGAACCCACCGCTCGTTCGCCTCTGCGGCACCTCATTATGCCTGAAGTCTTCCGCCTCCTATATGGATGCGGGTTTCGTCTCGGGGAAGTGTTGAAACTACGTGGCCGAGACGTCGACCTCAATCAAGGCATCGTGACGGTGCGCCAAGGAAAGTTTTGCAAAGATCGCTTGGTTCCTCCCGCCTTGTCGCTGGTGAATCGCTTACGCAAGTACGCCGCCCATTTCCAAAATCGGCCGCCCGATGCGATCTTTTTCCCGGCGCCCGATGGAGGGCCCTTCAGCTTACGGACCGTTTACGGCTTGTTTCGTCAACTGCTACTGCAATGTGGGATTCCTCACGCAGGCAGAGGCAAGGGACCCAGGATCCACGATCTGCGCCACGGATTTGCAGTCCATACTTTGCTGCGCTGGTACCGAAACGGTGAGGATCTCGACGCCAAACTGCCTCTGCTGGCTACCTACTTGGGCCATCAGAACCTTTCGGGAACGCAGCGCTATCTTCATCTCACTGCAGAACTTTTTCCTGAGATCACAGCGCGAGTCGATGCGGTCTTTGGTGAAGTCATTCCGGGGAGGATCAAGTGATGAAACCGACCGATTTCTCCGTTCACGTGACGACCTTTTTGACGCATTACCTGGCTGCACAGCGGAATGTGAGCCCCAATACGATCAAAGCCTACCGCGACGTGTTTACCCTCCTTCTGCGATTCTGCCGCGATGTGCGGGGAATCGCTCCGGAAAGACTGCGCCTCGAACAGATCGACGTTTCCTTGGTGGAAGCCTTCTTGGATTACTTGGAAAAAGAAAGGCGCTCAGCGCCCAGTACACGAAACCATCGTCTTGCAGCCCTACATGGTTTTTTCCGATATGTTCAGTCCGAGCAGCCCGACCGCATGCTTCAGTGCCAAAGGATCCTGGCCATTCCCCAGCGGCGACACGCTCGCCCTATGGTCGCGTATCTTTCCAAAGAGGAGTTGGCTGAGATTCTGGCGCAGCCGGACCTGAGCAATCGAGCAGGTCGAAGAGATGCGGTTTTGCTAAGTCTGCTCTATGACACTGGAGCGCGAGTTCAGGAGTTGATCGATCTTTCGGCCGGAGACGTACGATTGGATCCACCCGCTCAGGTGCGCCTGATGGGAAAGGGACGCAAGATGCGTGCTGTACCTCTGATGGCAAAGACTGTCCAGCTCCTGCGCGATCATATGCACGAAAACCATCTGGATCGTCCCGAACAGTTTGACCAGCCTCTTTTCCGGAACGGGCGCGGCCAGCGACTATCCCGCTCGGGAATCCGCTACATCCTTCAAAAATATGTCGGAAAAGCACGAAGCAAGCGCCCGAGTCTGAACCGCACGGTGACTCCCCACATGTTTCGCCACACGAAGGGAATGCACCTGTTGCAGAGTGGAATCTCCCTTGAGATGATCCGGGACTTCCTGGGCCATGTGGATACGAAAACGACTCAGATCTATGCGAGGGCAAACCTCGAGATGAAACGAAACGCGCTCGAGAGAATCAGCGACCCTTCGCCGGTTCGAGCCATTCCATCATGGCAACAGAACAAGGACCTTCTGGAGTGGCTCCGTTCTCTGTAACACTTTGGAGGACATGCGTACATGCCAGGTCTGAACCGAGATCCGC
>JALLON010000249.1 GCA_027717925.1 Acidobacteria bacterium AH-259-G07
AGTGAGATCACCGGAATCATTATCTTCCAAAATCGCCTCAGGCCAAAATTCCTGCATCGATCTTGATGCCGACTGCATGTGAATGCTGTAAAAAAGGAAAATTAGAACAGATGGTGGGATAGATAGTAAGGGTGACGAGACTTTATTTGATACAGACCTGACGTACTTGGCGAATGTCGGTTTTTCCGTCGAAGACTTTGAGGATACCGTCTTGTTTGAGGGTGATCAGCCCGTCTTTTTTGGCCTGCGCCCGAATCTCTTCCACCGGCTTTTCGTGCTGAATCATGCTCTTTATTTCGTCCGTACCATCGAGCAGCTCGTGTATCCCCATGCGGCCACGGTAGCCAGTATCCCCGCACCTTCCGCAGCCCTTGGCACGATAAAGGGTCAGGTCCTTGGAATAACCGATGCCGGCTTTCTCGAAATCTTCTTCACCGTATTCCCTGGCCAAGGCCTGAAACTCATCTTCTTTTGGATGATAGGCCTCTTTACAATTTTTGCAAAGGGTGCGCGCCAGACGCTGGGCCAGAATACCCAGCAGGGCATCGGCAAAATTAAAAGGGTCCATTCCCATATCGAGTAATCGGGTGATGGTTTCCGGTGCACTGTTTGTGTGCAGAGTGCTTAAGACCAGGTGCCCGGTGAGAGAGGCCTCGATTCCAATTTCACAAGTTTCCTTGTCACGCATCTCTCCCACCATGATCACGTCGGGGTCAGCACGCAGAAAAGCTCTCATGGCCCGGGCAAAAGTAAATCCAATTTTAGGGTGCACCTGAACTTGACGAAGGCCGGCCTGGGTAATTTCTACCGGATCCTCTGCAGTCCAAATCTTACGTTCCGGTGTATTGATGGACCTTAGCGCTGAGTGCAGGGTGGTGGTTTTACCCGATCCGGTGGGTCCCACCACCAAAACGATTCCATAGGGAAACTGCATGAGCTTATTGAAAATTTTCTCGTTCCGCTCAATGAACCCCATGGCATCCAGGGGCATCGGCTCTCCTGAGGTTAAGATGCGCATGACAACATCTTCCAGTCCCCCTTGAGTGGGAAGCGTGGCCACGCGAAGTTCAATGTCTCTGCCACCGAATTTCTTAAACTGGATTTTGCCGTCCTGGGGCAATCTTCTCTCTGCGATGTCCAGATCGGACATGATTTTGATTCTGGAGACCAGCGCTCGTTTGAAGTGGTAGGGTACGGTCTGGTAGTTGTTGCAGATCCCGTCGATCCGGAAGCGGATCTCCATCGGTTTTCTGCCCGGATAGGGCTCAAGATGGATATCGGAGACCCGCCTGTTGTAAGCGTCGTTAATAATTTTGTTGGCCAGTTGGGCGATGGCGCTATCACTTTCGGAGACCTCTTCGATCTGCTCCTCTGTGCTTTCCTCGGCTTGCAGTTGCGCCATGATGTCATCCATGGATTCTGTGGTATCGGCGGTGCCAAAGAAGTAGTTGATGAACTTGACAATGTCTTCCTTCAGGCCGACGCAATATTCGATTTGGGCCGACTTGAGCAGGGTCTGGACCATGTCGCGCTTGGTGAGGTGATTCGGGTCGTCCATGAGGACGGCGACGCGATCAGTCGTCTTCTCCAGAGGGACCCAAAAATTGGTGCGCAGATACTTTTCCTTCAAGTTGTGAAGAAGCTCACCCGGGATGGGAATTGTATCGTCAAACTTCACAAAGCGGCATTTGTAGAATTCACTCAGGGCAGCACCTATGTTGTCTTTACTAACACCGTAGTTTGCCGACAACATTCGCTCCACATCCGTTTTCCGCTCACGTGCTTGAGCCACAGCCTTTTCCAGTTCGTCCTGAGTTAGCACGCCTTCCCGGATGAGATAGTCAAACTTGGTGGGGTGTCGACGAGCCAGCCGCTGCTGGTTCTGAAAGGCAATTCCCAGGATTTTGGCGATCTCCTGGGCAGAGTTCTCGTCTTCGCGTGTGAAATTGTTCTCCTCTTTGCGATTGATTAACTGCAGAACACCTAGAGTTTGACGCTCAAATTTGATGGGCACCGCCAGAATCTGGGTGGTGCGAAAGCCGGTCTTCTCATCCCAACTCTTGTCAAATTCAAGGTCAGGATGAAGCGCCTTGATCTCCTGCTCATCATAGGCGTCATAAATATTCACGGTCGCCCCGCTTAGAGCGGCGTAACCGGCAATGCTGGCGGTATCGATAGGAAGGCGGATCTCACTGAGCTCCGTGCCGACTTTAAAGCGTGAAAAGATTTCGTTCTTGCCTTTGTCGGCTACATAGATGGTAATGCGATCGGATTTAAAAAGGGTAAGAATGCGATCCTTGAGGTCGATGAGAATCGCATCAAGCTCCTCGGCCGCGTTGATTTCGTTGGTGATTTCTTGCAGAGCCTGGCGATATGCCAGTTGGGCTTTTAATTCCCTGACATCTGCAGAGCCCTTTTCTGCGTATTGAAGAGCCATGTGCACACAACCTCAGGGTCAGCTGGGCGTTTTACACACACACCAACGCCCCGGTCCCTGCTAAACTACTGTAACCTGCTGGGTTAGGAATGGTCAAGTCAGAAAACCCCTTCCTTGATTGATTGTGCAAAAATATGTCCTCGGTTCACCCCCACGTCCTTTCAAGCTCTTGGGTACGCCAAATCCTGTATTCTCTTGAAAAAAAGGCGCTTTTGCCGTTGGTTCAGAGTCAATTCCGGGTCAGGACATCCCTGCGGATGCGAAAGTCCGCCTTTTTCTCCTCGTGCACACCTCTTTTTACTTCCTCTTGTTGGATCCTCAGACGCAGGTTATTGGTGCTGTCGGCGTTTGCCAGCGCTTGATCGAGATCGATCTGCCCCTCCATGTAAAGGTCGAAGATAGACCTATCAAACGTCTGGCAACCCTCCTGTTCTCCCTGTTCCATCGCTTCCTTGATCGAATCCACCTCAGCTTTTTTGATCAGGTCCTTGATTCGGGGCGTATCCATCATGATCTCAAGGGCGGCAGTCCGCCTTCCATCCATAGTTTTGATCAACCGCTGGGAGACGATCGATCTCAGATTCAAGGAGAGTTGCAAATACATTTGTGGATGTCTTTCCTCTGGAAAGAAGTTCAGGATGCGTTCAATGGCCTGGTTGGCGTTGTTGGAGTGCAGCGTCCCCAGGCACAAATGGCCGGTCTCGGCAAAGGTAATGGCTGCTTCCATTGTCTCCGTATCGCGAATCTCACCGATGAGAATCAGGTCCGGGGCCTGTCGCAGAGTATTCTTCAGAGCAGCTTGGAAGGACAGGGTATCGAAGCCTACCTCACGTTGGGTGATGACACATCTCTTGTGAGAGTGGACGTATTCCACCGGATCTTCAATACTGATGATGTGACCCGAGGCGTTGGAGTTACGATGATCGATCATGGCTGCCAAGGTGGTGGACTTACCTGAGCCTGTGGCTCCGACGACCAAAACCATGCCACGGTTGGTCATCACGATATCCTTCAGGATGGCGGGGAGGCCCAGTTTATCAATGGTCATGATTTCCAACTTGATCTGGCGGATGACCATTCCTGGATGGCCTCGCTGCTGGAAGATGTTCACGCGAAAGCGGCCCAGCTCCTGGTAGCTCAAAGCAAGGTTCATCTCTTTAGTTTCGGCAAAGGTCTTCTTTTGCCTCTCATCCATGACCCCCTGACACAGTTCTGTTACTACCGCGGCACTCAACTTCTTTTCGCCCATGGGCTGGGTGCTTCCCTCAACCCGATAGGTGGGAGGAAGACCCACGGTCAAATAAATGTCCGAGGCATCTTTTTTCACCATCAGCTCTAGTAAGGTACGAATTTCCATGGCTCCTCCTTTGTTCAAATCCAAAACAAATCGGCACCGCTAGTATGCGATCGAGGATCTGGCCGCGGCAGCTGGGCCGAAAAGATTCGGATTTTTACTCTTGGATTGGGCCTCCTCCTTAGTAATCAGTCCCCTGTTGACCAACTCGACAAGGGCCACATCCATTGTCTTCATTCCGTCTTTTTTCCCTGTCTGCATGGCCGATGGAATCTGGTGAATTTTTCCCTCCCGGATGAGGTGAC
>JALLON010000025.1 GCA_027717925.1 Acidobacteria bacterium AH-259-G07
CCACGGAAGGCACCAGGTGGTTGGTGAGGGGACGTATGAATCGGGTTTTGCTGGCAATGAGCGGCGGTGTGGACAGCTCGACGGCCGCCGTTCTGTTAAAAGACGGCGGGTATGAAGTGGTGGGCTGTACCATGCAGCTGTGGGATCACCGCCGCAATCCTACCAATCATGGAGAGCCTCAGTTTGGGAAGTGTTGTTCTTTGGATGATGTCTATGACGCTCGCCGGGTGGCCCAGAAACTGGGATTTCCTTTTTATACCCTCAATCTCGAGGAGCAGTTCGAGCGCACAGTGGTGGAACCGTTTATCAGCAATTATTTGGCCGGGAAAACACCAATCCCTTGCACGCGCTGTAATACATTTCTGAAATTTGACAAGTTGCTCGTTTTTGCCCGGCAAATCGGAATCGATCAGGTGGCAACAGGACATTATGCTCGCGTCGTGCGCCATCCCAGCGACGGCCATGTGCTCCTGAAAGGGAGAGATTTAAGTAAAGACCAGTCCTATTACCTTTTCGAGCTGGGCCCAGCGCAGCTGGCTCACATTCTGTTTCCGGTCGGAGATTACGACAAGCCGGATATTCGCGAAATCGCCACTTCGCATGGCCTGTTGACAGCGGGCAAACAGGAGAGCCAGGAGATTTGTTTTATTCCGGATGGAAACTATCCTGACTTCATTCGCCGTCACGCGGGCGAAGTGAACGAGCATCTTATCCCGCTTCTTGAGAAGTCTGATCAGCCTGGACCCGTTCTTTTCAAGGACGGTACACGTGTGGGAACTCACTCCGGTGTCTATCACTTTACGGTCGGCCAGCGCCGAGGTCTGGGCATTGCCCATTCGCGACCTCTTTATGTCCTTCGACTGGATGTTCATCGAAATGCGGTCATTGTGGGTTATCGGGAGGATTTATACAGCCGGGGACTGATCGCTGATCGAGTGAACTGGATCTCGGGTCGCTTTCCGCAAGGACCACTCCAGGCTGCCGTTCGGATTCGGTCCAGGCATCAGGAAGCCCCAGCCTCAATTGCGCTTGAAAAGAAAAAGGGCCGAGCAGCATCCGGTTGGCAAGCCAGGGTCATCTTTGAGAGTCCTCAGATGGCAGTTACGCCAGGGCAGGCCGCCGTATTTTATCAGGGCGAGCGTCTGTTGGGCGGCGGCTGGATCACGGAGAGAATCTAGTGGTCGAGCCACTGGCCGGCGGTCTCATGGTTTCTCGAACCAGTTCCATCTTGGTCGTTACCGGTGAAACCTCTGGAGAGAATCACGCTGCGGGGCTAATCAAGCAAATGGAGCTGCAAAACCCCGACTGGCACTTGCAGTGGTTTGGCAGCGGGGGTTCTCAAATGGCGGCCGCTGGGACCGAAGTGCTATTTGATATCTCTCAACTGGCTGCCATTGGACCCTGGGAAGCACTCGCTCATCTGGGTCACTACTGGAGGTTATATCGTCGGATTGTGGCGGAAACTCGCAAACGCCGGCCTTGCCTGGCGGTTCTGGTGGATTTCCCAGAATTTAATCTGAGTCTGGCCAGTCGACTGAAGGCTTTGAAAGTTCCGATCTGTTACTTCATCGGTCCCCAAGTGTGGGCTTGGCGCCCCTCACGAGTCAAGCAGATTAAGCGCTATGTCGATTTGATGCTGGTGATTTTTCCGTTCGAGGAGCAATTCTATCGCCGTCAAGGGATTGAAGCGCATTACGTGGGAAATCCTTGCATTGCTCTGCGCGAGTTTCTCATTGAAAGTGAAAATGGATCTGATGGAAGAGAAACGAGGTCTGAGGTGCCGGTAGTGGCTCTGCTGCCCGGAAGCCGCAAAAGAGAGGTTGAACAGATCTTTCCGGTGCAACTGGATGCAGCTCGCTGCGTGGCTGAGCGGCATCCAGTGAAATTCTGGGTGTTCAAGGCAGCGCAGATCACGCGTACCCACCTGTCCAGTGTCTATGAGAATTGGCTCCACCGCGGGAACCCGGCTCTCCAGCTTGAAATCCACGAGGAGCCGGTATCTCGACTCTTACCTCAAGTCTCCTGTGCTATCGTCAAAAGCGGCACCTCGACCTTGGAAGCAACAATCCTTCAGGTCCCTTTCGCCATGGTCTACCGTCTGTCCCGAACCAGTTGGTACTTGGTCCGACCACTGGTAAACACGAATACCTACTGTTTGGCCAATCTCATCGCGGGGAGACAGATCGTTCCCGAGTTCGTGCAGGATGAGGCGACAGGCGATAAGATTGGAGCTTACGTTTTAGGACTACTCAAGGACCAAAAGCGACGGGAAGAAGTGAGAAAGAATTTGGAGATGACCTCGAAAAAGTTGGGAGAACGGAACGCTTATCAGGAAGGTGCAAAATATATCAGCCAATTTCTTAAAAAAGATGACTTCTTCTAGCCCGCATTATTCATAAATGTCTGGGAATGAACCGCCAAGACGCAAAGGACGCTAAGGCGTTATCTTGGCGCCCTTGGCGCCTTAGCGGTGGATTGGCCAGACATTTATGAATAATCCGGTCTAGAAAATGACTCTTTGAGGATGGCACAACGATGAAAGACCGATTTTCTTTTTTCTTTTGCTCTTTTCTCTTTGGCTCTTTTTTCTTTTGTTGTTTTCTTTTTTTTTCTTTTCTCTTCACTCCGGTTTTGGCTCAAAAGAGAACAGTTCCACCTCTGGTCGTGGACGTTGAGCACTATGAAATTAGCGCTGAACTGGTACCCGCGGAGAGTTTTCTCAAGGGCGAGGCGAAGATCCGCTTTGTCCCCTTGGAAGACATGGTCAGTGTACCGTTTGAGTTGAATAATCGTCTCAGCCTGCTTGAAGTCACTAATGAAGAGGATGTTCGATACTCTTTAAGTTTCGATGATTTTGATAGTACTCGGATGCGGGTTCGTGGTCCGCAAGCTTTTCAAAGTGGAACTCAAATGACCCTAATATTTCGGTTCGAAGGAACTTTGGACCGAGAAGAATACGCTTTCCTGGACACCCCTCAGACTGAGCGTGCTGTCATCCATCCGGAAGGAGGCCTGCTACTGAGTGAAGGGAAATGGTTTCCGATGCATGGACTCCCACTGGACGCTGCCAGCGCCACCGTCAAGATCACTGTTCCTTTGGGCTTCACAGTGGTGGCTCCGGGGACTCTGGAGTCCATCGAAACAGTGGGAGTGAACGAAGTGTTTACGTGGAAAAGTGAGCAGCCGGTGACTCGGATTCCGGTGGCAGTGGCACGTTTCTTCCGGCAGCAGTTCGACAATCTCCCGCTTCCCCTGACCTTTTTTGTGACTGAAGAGTTCAGCCGCGATCTGCGCCCCTTTGCCGATGAGGTGGGGCAGATGCTCGAATTTTTTCAGAGCGAGTACGGAAGTTATCCAATAACGGCTTTGAATTTCGTTCAAGTGGGCAATGTGGAGCTCCCTTCTCCAGGATGTTTGGGTTTGATTCTGCTTGAGTCGACACTCCTGCAGGGCCAAGTACTTCCGGTTATGGAATTGGCCCGACGGGTGGCGCGCCAATGGTGGGGGTACTCGTTGCGTTTCGAAAGAACCTCCGATGCCTGGTTGCAGGATGGTTTTGCCACCTATGCAGCGCTGCGATATTTCGAGGTCAAACACCCGGACCGGTTCTCAATAGAGTTGGCTCGTGAGGCGGTTCTTGCCTTCAAGTACGAAAGCAAGGCCCCGATCAGCAAGGGACTGGAGCTGGAGAGCGGATCACCCGAGTACAAATCTATCGTGAGTAGCAAAGGCGCTTGGGTCTTGTACATGCTTTCTCAGCTGGTGGGCAAGGAAAAGTTTAATGCAACCCTCGGTGAGTGGTACCGGCAAAAAGCTCAACAGGCGGCGACCACGGCGCAACTGGTCGATTTTTTTCGGGAACAAACGGGAGAAGACTACCGGTGGTTCTTTGCGCAGTGGGTGGAATCAGTGGGCGTTCCAGATCTTAGGGTCGAGTATACGATTTACAAACTGCGGGATGGGAATTTCAAAATTCGCGGCCAGATCAAACAGAATCTCGAGCTGTTTCGAATGCCGATGGATTTAGTTGTTGTGACCAAGGGTCAGCCTGAAGAGAAGCAGCTCAATGTCAGGGGTAAGAGCACCTCCTTTAGCTTCCAGACCCAGACCATGCCCCTGCGTATCGAGTTGGATCCGCATGGAAAGATTCTACGGGATTCCAAACGGATGCGAGTAGCGGTCCACGTCGCTTTAGGAGACGAGTATCGGGCAAAGGGAGAGTTTGTTGCGGCAATTCGTGAGTTTGAGAAGGCAAGAGAGCTGAACCCCAGGAGTTCGTTGGCTCATTTCAGTTTAGGAGAAGTCTTCTTCGAGCAGCGCAATCTCTCCAGCGCTGCAAACAGTTTTCGGGATACATTAAACGGAGATCTCAAGCCGGAATGGGTGGAAACCTGGACGTACATCTATCTGGGAAAGGTCTATGACATTTTGGGTCAGCGCCAGCGTGCCCTTGCCGAATACCGGAAAGCCATTAATACCAAAATTGATTACAATGGAGCCCAGGCTGAAGCGCAAAAATATCAAAAGGAACCTTACTCCAAACCTCGCAGCGTCATCGGCTGACCAACCAACTGACAATCTTGCTTGCAACGCGCCGCCAATTTTCATAAGATAAGTCTGCTGACAGTGCCAATAGGGATCTGTCCGGCAGTGTTCTTTGACAACCAGACAGTGAGCCCGCGAAGACTTTGAGTTTAAATTGAGAGTTTGATCCTGGCTCAGAATCAACGCTGGCGGCGTGCCTAACACATGCAAGTCGGACGCGAAAGGGGGCTTCGGTCCCCGAGTAGAGTGGCGAACGGGTGAGTAACACGTGGGTGACCTACCCTCGCGAAGGGGGATAACCCGGGGAAACCCGGGCTAAAACCGCATAGGCCTTGGGGGTCAGATCCCAAGGGAAAGCTGTTCGGAGGCTTTCGGGTTTTTGAGCAGTGTCCGAGGAGGGGCCCGCGACCGATTAGCTAGTTGGTGGGGTAAGAGCCTACCAAGGCGACGATCGGTAGCCGGTCTGAGAGGACGGACGGCCACACTGGAACTGAGAGACGGTCCAGACTCCTACGGGAGGCAGCAGTGGGGAATTTTGGGCAATGGGCGCCAAGCCTGACCCAGCAACGCCGCGTGAAGGAAGAAGGTTTTCGAATCGTAAACTTCTGTCCCAGGGGAAGAAGACAGTGACGGTACCCTGGAAGCAAGCCCCGGCTAACTCCGTGCCAGCAGCCGCGGTAAAACGGGGGGGGCGAGCGTTGTTCGGAATTACTGGGCGTAAAGGGCGCGTAGGCGGCCTGGGAAGTCTTGGGTGAAAGCCCCCGGCTCAACCGGGGAAGGGCCTGAGAAACCACTGGGCTGGAGTGCTGGAGGGGGAAGCGGAATTCCCGGTGGAGCGGTGAAATGCGTAGAGATCGGGAGGAAGGCCGGAGGCGAAGGCGGCTTCCTGGACAGACACTGACGCTGAGGCGCGAAAGCTAGGGGAGCAAACGGGATTAGATACCCCGGTAGTCCTAGCCGTAAACGATGGGTACTTGATGTGGGGGGTAGAAACAAGAGTCCCTCCGTGTCGGCGCTAACGCCCTAAGTACCCCGCCTGGGGAGTACGGCCGCAAGGCTGAAACTCAAAGGAATTGACGGGGGCCCGCACAAGCGGTGGAGCATGTGGTTTAATTCGACGCAACGCGAAGAACCTTACCGGGGTTTGAACTGGCGCTGATAAGGGCAGAGATGTCCTGTTCCCTTTCGAGGGACAGCGTCAGAGGTGCTGCATGGCTGTCGTCAGCTCGTGTCGTGAGATGTTGGGTTAAGTCCCGCAACGAGCGCAACCCTTGCCTGTAGTTGCCATCAGGTAAAGCTGGGCACTCTGCAGGGACTGTCGGCGAAAAGCCGGAGGAAGGTGGGGATGACGTCAAGTCCTCATGGCCTTTATGCCCCGGGCGACACACGTGCTACAATGGGCGGTACAAAGGGAAGCCAACCCGCGAGGGGGAGCGAATCCCACAAAGCCGCTCACAGTTCGGATTGCAGTCTGCAACTCGACTGCATGAAGGTGGAATCGCTAGTAATCGCGGATCAGCATGCCGTGGTGAATACGTTCCCGGGCCTTGTACACACCGCCCGTCACATCACGGAAGTGGGCTGTACTAGAAGTCGCCGGACTAACCCGCCGCAAGGCGGGAGGTAAGTGCCGACGGTATGGCTCATGACTGGGGTGAAGTCGTAACAAGGTAGCTGTAGGAGAACCTGTGGCTGGATCACCTCCTTTCTAAGGAACACAGAACACACGGAAGAAAGCGGAAGGGCACGGAAACTTTCCGTGACAATCCGTAAACTTCCGTGACTTCCGTGGCTCCGCTGTCTGGTTGTTCAAGAACACTGCGCAGCCCTACAAGAGCAGCAGCTTTGCACAACTGAACCGCTAAGTTTCACTCCTAAAGTTAAATTGCTGAAACAGCTTAATTTGTGTTTAGCAGATTTTCGTCGATTTTCTTGTGTTAATGTGTTGTAATTCGCGGGGGGGAGATTCACTGGACAAGGTCTGATGGCAAAGCGGATTGGCGAGATTTTGCGGGCCAAGGGCTATGTCTCCGAGACACAGCTCAACGAGGCTCTGCAGATTCAATCACAATCACGAAAACACAAACTTCTGGGACAAATACTGATCGATCAGGGGCTGATCACCCAGGAGCAGGCGCAATTGTTCAATTACTGCCAGAAGTGCTTGATGTTGGACTTGGTCGGGCGGATTAACTCCACCACTGAACTTCAATCCTTGTTGTCGGCCATTATGGAGGCTGCCCGCGACATTATGGAGGCGGAGGGGAGTTCCCTCATTGTCCTGGACCACGACAAGGGTGATCTGATCATTGCCGTTCCCACGGGCCCCGCAAGCAATGAGATTTCTGGAACTCGTATTCCCTCCGGAAAGGGATTTTGTGGTTGGGTGGTGCGGCAACGGCGAGCCAGTTGTCGTCTCAGATGTCTACAAAGATTCCCGCTTTTACGTGGATATTGACAAAGCAACAGGTTTTCGGACACGCAATTTGATTTGTGTGCCTTTGCACACTCCCCAGGGAGAAATCATGGGCGCCATAGAAGCAGTGAATCGACGCGATGGAAAGGACTTCAGCGACGCGGACGTTCCACTGTTTTCGGTGTTTGCAGACCAGGCAGCCATTGCACTTGAAAGGGCCCGCCTGCAAAAGGAGTTTCTTGAAAAACAGCTTCTCGAACAGGAACTCTCACTCGCCTATCAAATTCAAGAAGGGTTCTGGCCGAAAGAGTTCCCTTCCTACCCAGGAATCGGTGTGGCTGCAATGAGTCTTCCGGCGACCCATGTAGGAGGGGACTATTATGATTTTATTCCGATCCAAGACGATACCTTTGCAGTAGTTATTGGAGATGTTTCCGGCAAGGGAATGCCGGCAGCGGCTGCTTATGGCAACGCTGCGCGCAATGCTGCGAACCCAGGTGGAAAACAACCACCCCATCGAAGAAACTATCTTTCTCGTGAACAATACACTTGTCAAGGAGACCCCCTCTAACAAGTTCGTAACGCTCTTTTACGGCGTATTGGATGTTGCCAAAAGAGAATTGACTTACGTCAATGCCGGTCACAACCCGCCGTTACTCTACGACCACAACACGGGCGAGATCAAAGAACTTGCCGATGCTGGAGGGCTGATTATCGGATTTAGAGACAACCTGAAGTTTGAGGCAGCTCGCCAGAGGCTGCGTCCGGGGCAGCTGCTGGTTTTCTTCACGGATGGTGTGACGGAAGCCCAAAATCCTTGCGAGGAACTTTTTGGTCAGGAACGGTTGCGGGCGGTGATCCGTGAGCAAGCGGATAAGGATGCACGAACTCTGATGGAGCGAATTTATCAAGCAGTCAAGGATTTTACCCAGGACCATCCTCAGTCGGACGACCTGACAATGATTATCCTAAAAATCGAAGGTACAAGAAGATCCGATATAGAAGGAACAAAGGATGACGAACGATAGCCACATTAGCGTGGCTCCCACCCCAATCCCGAGACCATCAGTGCTTTTCTGCTAACATATTGAATCTAAAAACAGTGGGGGTATAGCTCAGTCGGAAGAGCACCTGCTTTGCAAGCAGGGGGTCGTCGGTTCGAGTCCGATTACCTCCACCAATTTTTTCAACAAGTTACGGCCATTCAGGCGTCTTCCGAATACACAACTGTAGTCAATTTTGTAGACGATCAAAGCTTGCGAGTTTTACAATTCAATTCGACCTGAGCGATTTTCTCCTCAAACTCCTTGGCCACTCTTTTGCGTTTTTTCTGGGCCAAGAGCGGCAGCCATCTCCCTCGCTTCCTGGACCATGATCTAGTCGAGGACATCTTCGTTGAGCTTCCCATGTGGATCGAGAAGGCAAAAACCGTGGCGGTTTCAGACGCCGCTAGCCCGCCCGAAAGTGACCCCTTACTAATCTCCGCCATTTTGCCATATTGCATAATGGTATTAGTGCTGGTACATTTGACGGTATGGCCGAGCAACGAAAGATCACGGTCCAGGTACCAGAGCAGTTGTTGGAGAAAGCCCAAAAATCTACCGGGAAAGGAATCACAGCAACGGTCCGTGAAGGTCTGAAGCTTGTGGCAGCCGAAGAGGCTTATCGAAGGCTTCGCCAGCTTGCAGGGAAGGTAAAGTTTTCCATTGAGTTGGAACAGCTCAGAGAAGACCGCTAATGGTTGCAGTGGACAGCAGTTCCCTGATTGCATTCCTGCAGGGTGAAAAAGGAAAGGACGTTGTTGCGGTAGACTGGGCTCTGGAGCAGTGCCAGGCCATTTTACCTCGGTGGTACTGTCGGAACTGCTAAGTGATCCGGATCTCCATCCAGAAGCCTCAGAGCTTTTGAAACAGCTCCCTCTGCTCGAGATCCAGTCCGGATATTGGCAGCGAACGGGTCAACTACGTGCGAAAGTCATCGCTTCGGGTCATAGAGCTCGCCTCGCGGATTCACTGATTGCACAGTCCTGTATCGATCACGAAGTGGCATTGATCACGCGCGATCGCGATTTTGCAAACTTTGTACGCCATTCGGATCTGAAGCTTCTGTCCTGAATTAACCACTGACGATATGTAGTCGATGCGATTGGTCAACTCAGGTTGATCCAACCTTCTGACGCTGCTCTGCTTAGACCTGGAGATTTGATCGCTTGGCACGAAGCACAAAGCAGCTGGCTCGAAGAGTACGTTAACTAGACGTCTTTGGCGAACTTCTTTGGGGAGATGGGGGATTTCTTCGCGAACTTGATTGCAAATCCACATTTGCTTTTTGATGACTGATTTACCCGGACAACAGTCCCATCGGCCTCCAACGTGATGTTTAATCGCCGGAGTTCTGAAGAACATTGGAGATAGAGTTTTACTGTGTCACCAATTCGGGGGCAAGTCTTCGCCCATAAATAAGCGCCGTCTTCACTAATATCTCTGGCCGTCACTCCCATTGTTTGGGGCGCTTGCTCTTCGGTTTCAAGGGTAGCTATTCCTGTAAGTTCTGCAGCAATCCGCGTTACCGCTCTTTTCTCTTCCCCATGATCCTCTTTGGGTTGTTTCCTTTTCAGCTGACGAGCCATCTCTAGTTTCTCACACCATCCGTCCGATGATTCAATCGAGAGCTGGTGCTTATAGTGACCTACTTCGACAAATTGTGCAAGACGAAAGAAGGCTCCCTACGGTCAGGTATGCGAACTGAGGTGGGACTTTTGTCAGTGACGAATGTCATCATCACTAGTGTTAGTGCGCTGACAATGCTGCGACATCCTGAAGGAATGCGTATGGGGCGACTTGATTATGAGAAGTTGACACTCAGAGAATTCATAGATCCGTATATAAATATCGCCAGCAGAATCCGGGTTGTGACGGGATGCGTCTCCGCGGGCCCGTTAAAATGGTTGTTAACCCGTTTGTCACCCACTTCCACCTTGTCAGTTATTGCTGGTTCTATACCTCCGGATTTTCAAGAAGAACTGGACATGGTTTTCGGGACGTCTTCATTGAAGGAGGGAATAATTGGACGTGCTGTGACGAGCGGTAGGTTCCGGTTGGGATTCTATCCAGAAATCCATGTGAAAGTTTGGCTGCTCACGTTAAGGGATGGAAACAGACCTCCCTGTCTCACTGTTTCAGGCGGCAGTAATTTAACGTGGAGCGGACTGGAGAGGCGCAAAGGTGGACAGAATTACTACTTTACAGATTCCGAACAGTTCTTCTTGGAAGATTCGCGCTGGAAACTGTTTGTTCCCGAGACAAGGTGGTTGACCGAGAGTAACTGGGCCGATGTAAGAAAGCAGTGTTGGAAGGATAGCGCTCAACCTGCGCTTTGTATTTGGCCTGGCTTTGAACAGGAAAAGTCCATCGAAGAGATTCAAATTGCAGTTGCGGAATTCTCCGACATGAGGATTGAGCATCTGAAAAGCTTCGGCGAGAGGCATCCTTTAACCGTTATCTATGCCTATGAACAGATTAAAGGACACCTCGCCAGCCGAAAAATGGAAGGGAAAACAGAAACTATTCACTAGTTGGGATTATTCATAGGTTCTCATCGCGAAGCGGCGAAAGCGCCGCCCTGGCAGGGGCCGGCCGGTTTACTGAAAGGACAAGGATTTCAGGTACTCAAGGTGTGCCCGGCTCGGCTCATCTAAAGCGAGGTAGACTTTCGCGAGCCAGAAATGTGCTGACGGATCGACCGGTTGTATGGCGATTGCGGTCAGGAGAAGGTTCTTGGCGCTCTGAAGATCCTTGTCTTCCAAGGCAAGTTCACCGAGCCGTACATAGCCCGGGTGATAATTGGGGTGAGCTGCGATGAGTCTCTTCAGATATTCGGTCTCCATCGACGGATCGCTCTGGGCCCGGTAGTAATTCGCCAAGGCAAGAATCACTTCCAGGGCATTGGCGTCCATTTGGGAAGCCTGTGTCAGCCACTCCAACTGTTTCTCGGTCTCCTTCTCCGATTCGGCCAAGCGCAAGCGTGCCCAAACAGCTGCGGCATCCGAGCCCTTTAAAAGTTCTTCCAGCAATGGCGCAACTTTCTCGTGGTGTCCTTGACCTAGATAAAGCTCGGCGAGATAGAAAGCTGCTTCTCGGCGTTCCGGATGTCTCTTCAGGATGGCCTCAGTCCGCTCGACGGCCGAGTAGACCTTCTTTTCACGAAAATCTATTTTGGCCAGTTCCAGTTGAATTTCTGGATCTTCACGAATTTTCTCGACCGCCTTTTGAAAATAGGAATTCCCTCTAACAGGATCTTTGTAAAAAAAGCAGGCCCGTGCCGTACCCAGATAATGTCGGCCGAGAGCTTCTCGGCCGGACAGGTAACCCTCCACGAGGGAGGAGGAAGACAGTGAAGAGAATTGTTGGAGAATACCTCGCTCGTAGGATTCATGCAGACTTCTTGGTGCCGACAGCTCCAGAAAAGGCCGGTCGTCGGTGTGGATCTTTTCTCCTTCTCCGGCAAACGAGGCCACGCCCTCGCTGTCCATGCGGTATGACCACTCGAGTAGAACGAGCGGGTCGTACAACTTGATTCTCTGAAGGCGCTTCACCGTGGAGGAGTTTTTCTCAAACAAGGATTCGATCCGGTCTAGGTCAAGGGACAGCTCGTTTTTGAAACCGATGAGAATGATGTCGCCAGGCGAACTCTGGAATATGTGAACATTCGGGAAAACAGAGTGGAAAGTGCGCATGACCATTCGGACATCCTCCGGACGGAGCGAGTAAAGATGAAGCCACTGACAGGCGATGCCACCTGCAGCCAATCGATCTCTCAAAAGAGTGAAATGCTCCGCGGAGAAGAGATTTGCGACACCGGCCATCCAGGGATTGGAAGGTTCAGAGATGATCACGTCAAACTGTCGTGGATGCGATAAGAGATAGTTTCTGCCATCTTCGATGATGATCTCCACCTTCGGATGCATCAGATCACCGCGGTTCTCAGCTTCGAAATAATGTGCAGCCTCGACAACGGCTGCTTCAATTTCCACTTGTGTGACTTTGTTAACAGGGAAATCCAGCGTGGAGCTGAGGGTAATACCGCTTCCGAGACCGATGACAAGAACTTCCCTGGGGTTGCTGTGGAGCATAAGAGGAAGATAGGCCAACAAGATCTGGGTCGACATGTCCGTGGCTATGTTGGAGGCGTCGATCTTGCCATTGACGGTCAAAAGCCGATTGGTCGGACTTTCAAGAACGGTCACGGTAGAGGAGAGGCCATCCCGATAGAAAATGAGCTTGTCTCGCTCTCTGGTGTGCTGGAAAACTTCGCGGTTATAAAGCCGATGCCTGTACCTGTAAGCATAAAGAAACATTCCACTCGTCAGACCGTGGTCACTGATAGCGGGGATGGAGAAGAGGAGAAACGAAAATGCAACGGCACACGAGACATAGATGAGGCGCTGCTGAGCGGCCGTGCTCGCCGCCAGAACGACTGCAAGGCCGATGCCCATATTAATGACGGCCATCAGAAGAAAGCTTGGCTTGATCCCCAAAAACGGGATGAGGAAGAACCCAGTTGCGAACGCCCCCATGATGGCTCCGACGGTGTTTAGGCCGTACAGGGTGCCGATCTTCTTTCCCATGTCTTTGAAGTCACGGGAAATAATGTGAATGGCGCAGGGAATCGTTGCCCCCATCACCGCCGTTGCGAATAGGATCAAGATGGCTATTAGGCCGGCATGAAGAGACTGTGTAACCCAAAAAGAGAAGTTGAGGGGAGTAATATAGCGGGCAACCCAATAAGGGAGTTCATTGACCAGGGGAAAGGTCAAGACGGCCAAAAATCCAATTAACAGCTCGATCATGGCGAACAGGAACACGTTGACTATCCGTCTGCCGAATAGGGCGGCGTAGAGCCAACTTCCAAGGGCCAGGCCGCTCAAATAGATGGCCAGGATGAGTGTGAAGGCGTAAATCGAGCTGCCTAAGATGATGCCAAGGATGCGGATCCAGAGGATTTCATAGGAAAGAGCGGTCAGTCCCGACAGGAGGAGTGCCAGGGACAAAATCCAGAAGAGGCGGGGGAGAGCTTGCCTCTTTGCGTCGCCTGTTTCCTCAGGCATGTCTTCCGCGGGCTCGGGCCATTCGATTCTTCGGCTGATCGAGACGGCGAGAAATCCGACAAGGAGGTTGAGCAGGCCGCCCAGAAGGAGGCTGTCGCGGATACCAAACCAGACAGGGAAAAAGAGCCCGCCGGAAATGACCCCGATGACACCACCGAGGGTGTTCAAAGCGTAAAGGCGACCCACCCAGATACCACTGTCTTGTACCTTTCGTAGGTAAAACCTGCAAATGATTGGAAAGGTCCCTCCCATGAGGAAAGTGGGAAAAATAAGGAAAACGACGGAGAGGACGAAGCGCAGGAGGCTCCTGGCCAAGAAGCCGCTCCCTTCAAAGAAGGACAACTGCAGATAGAGTGATTCGAGGAGCAGATAAAGGACAGGAAAAATAAGAGCATAGACCCCGATTCCCATCTCCATGATCCCATAGAGCCTAAGAGGCCGTGGGCTTGTATCGGCCCTTTTGCCGAAAAAATAACTCCCCAGAGCCAGCCCCACCATGAAGGTGGCGACGATGGTCGTGACGGCCAGCGAGGTGCTTCCAAAGACCAACTTGAAATACCTCGTCCAAAGCATCTGATAGATGAGCGCAGTAAGCCCAGATCCTGCGTAGAGGCCTAAGACCAACAATCTAAAGGAGTCGTTCAAGCGCTTGTCGTTTACCACTGCGTTTCTCGGGAGAGTGGAGAGAATACAGGAGGCATCATAGGATCGTAATAGGATGGCAAAATAAGCTTAGAATTGTCCACTCCACAAAAAATTTACCTGTAGCGGAAAGTGTAATCAGAGCGGCAGGATCTAGAACGAGCTCATCCACCCATTATCACGGAGTCTTCCCGGATCAGGCAATAGTGGACGGCCTCTGTGGCGTTCTCAGTTAGGTCGTGGTAACATATGTTGAAAGTTATAGAGAGATCTCGCGTTAACCGGGCTCAAAGGAGGAGGTTCTTCACATGGTTCTCAGTGCGGGGCTTTCCGATATTGGTCGAAAACGTCAAAAGAATGAAGACTGTTACTTGTTGGACTCGGAGCATCATCTTTATCTGGTTGCTGATGGGATGGGCGGTTACGCGTCGGGAGAGGAAGCAGCGAAGTTGACGGCGACCACTGTCGATGATTTCGTTAGCTTGTCTGGCGATTCCCGAGAACTGACTTGGCCTTTTGGCTATGACTCTCGGATTGCTTTTGAGCACAATGTTCTCAAAACCGCCCTCCTGCTGGCGAACTTAAGAGTCTGTCAGGTAGCCGAAGAAATGGAGCATTACGCCGGGATGGGTTCCACGGTGGTGGTGGCTTGGATCCGACAAAACAGGGCTTTTTACTCTCATCTGGGCGACAGCCGTCTCTATCTCTTGCGGAATGGCAAGTTAGAACAGCTTACCGAGGACCACACATTGGTACAGGAGCAACTCAACAAAGGTATTATTACACCAGAAGAGGCTCGCAATCATCGTTTGCGTAATGTCGTTACTCATGCCAACGGAGTGCGCGATCGTCTTGAAGCCGAAATACAGGAGCAAGTGCTTCAGCCCGGAGACCAATTGTTGCTTTGCTGCGATGGGCTGACGGACCATCTGGAAACCGAGTCGCTTCGTGACCTATTGCTATGCGGCGACGATCTGCAGTCAACCTGCCAAAAGCTTGTTGACGCAGCCAATGAGGCGGGCGGCGAAGATAATGTCACTGCCTTGCTAGTGCACTACACCACGTAACCATGGTCAAGAAAAGGATTGGTAGATACATCATCGAGGAGACTTTGGGTCGGGGGGGGGATGGGGGTAGTTTACAAGGCCTTTGACCCAGAACTCAAGCGGTACGCGGCCATCAAAGTGATGCTGCCGAGCGTGGAGATAGATGAAGAGCTACGCATTCGCTTTCGGCGAGAAGCTCAGTCCGTTGCCAGGCTGAATCATCCCAATATCGTTTCGATCTATGACGTAGGCCAACAGGACAATTGTCCTTTTATAGCGATGGAGTATGTCGAGGGCGAAGATTTAACAACCCTGATCAAGAAGAAAGTGTTTATTCCGTTTGCGAAGAAAATTGATCTCATTATCCAGACCTCTGATGGCCTTCATTACGCTCACCACAAGGGCATCGTCCATCGTGACATCAAGCCGGGCAATATCCGTCTCAGTCGGGATGGTAGGGCAAAAATCTTAGATTTCGGGATTGCTCTCATTGAATCGTCTGAAATAACTCGCCCTGGTACGGTAATGGGAGCTCCCTATTACATGTCTCCGGAGCTGGTGAAGGGAGCACGCGATGTGGACGGCCGCAGTGATGTCTTTAGCCTTGGGGTCGTCCTCTATGAACTGATTTCCTACCGCAAACCCTTTGATGCGGATACCCCAACAGCAGTTTGTTTCCAGATTGTTGCTGATCCCCATTCTTCCCTTGTCCAGACTCTTCCTGGGTGTTCGAAAAGGTTGGTTGAAATTGTCGATAGGGCTTTGGCCAAACAGCGAGAGCAGCGCTTTGCCAATTGTGGAGAAATGGCCAGCGCTCTGGAAGAGTTTAAGCATGAACTGCCTGAAGCGGAACAAGTCCTACGTCCAACCGTACAATCTTTACAAGAGGAATTCGAGAAGGTGCGCGCCGAGTGCGGTGATATCTCGATTCCCGGAATGTTTGAGTCGACGCTCCTCGCGCTGGAGGAGCTGGATGGAGATCCAACCGACTATGGCAATCTGTTGCGGCGACGCAGACATCTCGAGCAGCGCTTAAGAGTCATTGCCGAAAATCGAGAGAAGATCCGCCCACTTTTACAGCTATTGACTCGGAGCCGGCGGCAATTTGAAAAGGGTGAGCTAGAAGCCTGTACGGAAACTCTAGAGGAAGTTTTGCGGCTTCATCCCGAAAATGCGGAGGCAAAGCAAAGGAACTTGGAGTGCCGGCGGATGCTGGATGAGCGCCGCCGTGAGCAGGAGCGGCGTTTGCGGGTTGATGCAGCTCTTGGGCTGGCGCGAGAAGCCCTTGATCAAGGAAATTTTGAGCGGTGCCTGCGGGCTGCTCGGACGGCTCTTAAGATTTCTCCCCAACACTCCGGAGCCCTGGAGCTGGAGCGTTCTGCGACAGAAGCCATAGAACGGCGAAAAAGGGCTGAGAAACTATTTGAGGCAGCAAAGCGCTATTATGAACACGAAGATTTCGAATCCAGCTATCAGGCGACCAAGGAAGCATTAGAACTTGAACCCGAACACTCCGAACTAAAAGCCCTGCATGAGCGAGCGAAACACGCCTTAGAAAAACGGCAAGAGGTAAACTCACTTTTTGAAAAGGCTCGCCGGCATTTTGAAAGTGGAGATTACAAGAGGGCCTTGAGTGCCCTCGAATCTCTCTTAGCCATCCAACATTCTCATCCTGAGGGATTGAAACTGCAGCGTTCTGTACTAGAGGCTCTACAGCGTCAAGAAAAGGTAGAGGAGTTGCTGAAGATGGCTCAGCGCCACTACGAGGCGGAGGAATACGAGGCATGTTACCAGGTTACTGAGGAAGCCTTGAACTTAGATTCCAAGCACACCCAACTGAACGAACTCCATTACCGTGGTCTTCGAGCTATTGAAGAAACAAGGAACAAGATTGAAGTGACTTTGCAGAAAGTGCGCAAGCTTCTGGGTGCGAGCGATTATCAAGCTGCTTTGGAAGCAGTTGAAGAAGCGTTGGGGTTAGAACCAGAGAATCTTGAAGCCAACCGACTGAAGCAGTCGGCTTTGAAAGAGTTGGAGCGTCAACGAAAGATTGCTGAATTGCTTACTGCAGCCCAAGGCGCGGAAGAAGATGGGAATTACGAAAAGTGCCTCGAAATAGCCGAGAAAGGATTAAAGCTGGATCCTGATCATCCCGAATTGAAAGAACTTTCTGAACGCGCGCGTCGTGCTCTGGAATCGCGGCAGGTCAATTTGCTTGAGTTCATCCAAAACGAGATCAAAGAGAAACGGTTCAATTCTGCGCTGGGTAACCTGGCCTTCTTGCTGGAATTGGATCCCAATCATGCTGAGGCTCTCCGGCTCAAGAAAGAGGCTGAGGCCGGATTGCGAATGGAGACTGCTCAGCCGCCCTTACCTCCCAGGCCCACACCTCCGCCGCAAGTTGATGCAAAAGTGCCACAAGAGAGGGTGCCCACTTTCGCGGTGCCCGCTCAGCCCGAGAGCTCCAGGCGCCTGTGGGTCTTCTTCGGTGTGGTGGTGATCCTTCTTGCGGGTCTTTACTTGTTCCTCAATCCTGACCTGAATCTTCCACGGCCTGAGCCATCCCCAACCACCGATGAGCCTTCTGCGCCTATCCCTGAGCCTTCCCCACCTATCCCTGATGAGCCTTCTGCGCCTATCCCTGAGCCTTCTCCGCCCATTCCTGAGCCTTCTCCCCCCATTCCTGAGCCTTCCCCACCCACTACCGCTCAGCAGCAGCTGACGCGTTTTGATGATGAGGCCTTTGATGATGCCTGGGCGCAAGGCACCATTCCCGCTCTTCAGGCGTATCTCGACAAATACAGAGACGGTAGGCATCGGGTCCAAGCGCGGAATCTGCTCCAGGCACTTGAGATAATGCGCTACGATAACGAGGCCTTCCAAATCGCTCGACAGCACAATACTCCCGCCGAGTACCGCCAATACCTGCAACAATTCAACTTTCGACACTTGGTAGCCATACAACGCTACGATTCTGATCAGACTAATATCTCGCGACAATGGTGGTTTGGTGTCATCTCCGAACATTTGCTGCTCCTCGATAATCGAGCCTTTCAGAGTACACAGCAGATCGACACCGTTGAAGCTTACCGTGATTATTTCGAAAAGTACTCGAATGGCAGGCACGTGGCCCAAGCACAAGCGCGGACGAGCGAACTTGTCGATCTCAGAGATTGGGAAAACGCTCAGCAGGCCGCTACGCCTGAAGCCTATCAGCGTTATCTGAGGAGGCATCCGAATGGGAAGTACGCCGCCGCTGCCCGTGACGTGATAAAGGTGAAAGACCTTGTCGAATTAGATAACCAAGACTTTCAGACCGCCCGAGGGCAGCGTACGCTTGAAGCTTACCAGAATCACCTTGATAGGTTTCAGCGTTGCACACACCGCGAGCAAGTTCTCCGTTTAATAGTTGGATTGGATGATCGGGATTTTCAGACCGCCCGACAGCAGCATAGTTTTGAAGCTTACCAGAATCACCTTGACAGGTTTAAGAATTGTAGACATCAGCCGCAAGCTCGCCGCTACATGGACGATCTAAGAGTCCCCGTACTGATACAGACAGCACAACAAGGACAAAGGCTCATAAGGGTGAGCGACCCGACAAAGATCGATCCGAAGCAGGAGATTTTGCTGAGAAGCTCTGATGGTAGAACTCAGGAGATTCACTACGTTGAAGCATTCGACGGGCAGGACATTATCCTCACGGCGCCTGTGGACACTACCTTTGGGGCGCGAACTCTCGTGATTCAGGATCCCTCTGCAGTTGGGGAAGCTAAGGCTGCTGGAGTTCCTGTGGTCGGGGCCCGCTCGGGCCTGTCTGGAGCCGCCGAAGATCTCCTCCAATGACGCAGCGAAAGCTCACATTGAAGCTGCAGCGCTTTGCCTGCTGCTTTTCACGATCGGCTGATCGAAGCAGTCCCCGGACCACGACTTCTTCCTTCTTCCTAAGCCGAGGTGACTCCTCCCGATCATCGGGCAAATAAGGGGACAGTCTGTAGCGACTGTTGCACCACTCCGCAACGGTACCCAACATGTTGTACAATCCCCAGGGGTTCCGGCGCCA
>JALLON010000250.1 GCA_027717925.1 Acidobacteria bacterium AH-259-G07
GAAGCAGGTTTTCCTGAGCCTGGGAGAGTGTAGTTCCCATTAGAGCTACTGCTTGGATCCCCAGTTGGTGAAGGCGAAAAACTGACCAGTAGCCCTCGACAATTACTATACGCTCCGCGCCAGTAACCCGATGGAGGTTGAAGAGCACATGGCTTTTCTTAAAGCCGAGCGGAAGTTTGTACTTTTCCTCTCCCTCTGGTAGTTCATCTCCGGCCCATCGGCCTGCGTAGGCAGCAAGTTTCCCTTTTTCGTCATGAATCGGGATAGCGATCCGGTTTTTCATCAATCCGCGCTTGCAGTAGCCGAGACCAAAAAAGTTGACGACTTGAGCATCCAACCCCCTCTCTTTGAGGTAGGGATGGTCTGGGTCAAGCTTGAGGGTGAAGGTCAGAGGACGATTCTTTTCCGGTGGTGTTTCAGGCGGGGTTCTCTCTTTTTCTTGTACGTTTTTATCTGTCGTTTGGGAGGTTGCCTGGGGTCTGGCTAATAAATTGTTCGAGCCAAAAAAGGTGGAATGGCGGGAAATTCGAACTAAATACTTTGCCTTCGGTATCTAGAATTTCTGCAAAAATGCCTTTGTCGTGTCTTTGCAGACAATAACTGAGAGATCCTCCATATCCATAATTAAAAAAGGGCCATCTTGGGACCCTTGATTCGCTCATAAGAGCACGAAAGTACTTTGTCAATCATCCTCTGTGACTACACGCAAAATCGCATGCTTTGGAATTATATGCTTTCTACCTTTTTTCACCGGCAGTTCTAGATAACAATAGCCTGGCTTTTCGCTCAAAACTTTTAACAAATCATCTGCGGGTGGCGGCTCCTTGTCGTTGAACCTATAAATTGTTTCATTGTCGGTAAGATGAATCTCTACTACCTTGGCCATCTGAGGCATCTCCATTCTCCTGTTCTTCAGACGACCAGGCACAAAGGCCACCCAAAAGACAGGGGTAGATACTCTCAAGGCATATGCTTGAAGTAGCTAACCCTATCCGTTGGGCAGCCCAGAAATTCACCGTTTTAGTTCTCCTCGATCTCTTTAAAGAAATGATTCCAGTTAGCGATTGCCACTTTGATCCGGGACCCTTCTCCCAGTTTGCAACTTCCCGTCAATAGGACCTACGTGGTAAATGTTGATTTCTATATCTATTTTCGGCTTTTCTAGCGCCTTCCAGAGTAAAGTCAAGAGCCCACCAATAAGAAATAAGAGTGCAAAATCTCGCATCTTTTTCCCTTTCTCCTCTCATTTCACGGAGAGGAACCGGACGACTTTGTTGGGATGCAAGAAATCACCCGGTGCCTATCAATGCTCAGGGGGAATAGTAGGAAAAAGGATAGGAATGATTCCGAAGAATACAGCGTAACTGTAATAAATTAAAAAACTTATGTCAATAGCACGGAGGTCAACGGAGATAATGTGTCCATTCAGCGATAGAAATTCTTTTGACCTCTGGAAAATGACAAACTCCACTCATTCCAGGGCCGCTATAGACTTGAGCCTGAAAAGGTACCACTGATATACTTTATGATGGCGCGAAGGCTCTCGGGGCAGTTCCCAGAAAAGAAGTATCGGGAGGGGATAACCCTCCCGACGCGCCCTTCCGAGTCATGCTTAGAATTCACGATGCTTACATTATTGTAAACCGGATGTACCTCCTCCCCCAACTTTTGCATGCACAGCGGCATCTTGAGGATTGGGTAATTCGGTTGTTAAATGAGTACACACCGACCAAGTGGAGTCGTCGTTTACACAACGAATACTTTATCCCAGGTTTCGGACCAGTTCTTGAGCCACCTATCTACGATAGCGATGCAAGGATTTACATCCTCGATGAACTGACGATTCCTGAAACAAATCTCGATTACTCATTCTTGGAGATTCCAAGCAATTGGCAAATCCGCCTACCTAGAACAGATGAGTATAAAGTTCACTTCAACTTAAGAAGTCATCTATTCCCCTTAGGGGCCTTGAATATCATCCTTTCTTGCCATTTTCATTCTAAAGAAGGCAAAAATGTCAAAGATTTTATTCGGTTTCTGACGAAAATTACTTCTGACCGTAAAGGCAAGAGGCGACAGTCACTAAAGCTCCAGGTTGACAAGGTTGGGTTTTCTGGCGCACCCTCCCAGTTAATAGATCGGGCGTTCGATGTTTTTAGGAATGCACTTTTCAAGAACCCTAGAAAATCCATAAGTCTAGCGAGGAAACATAGTCCAGACCATCTTCTGATCGACATTTTTAAAACTACGCCTCATTTGAAGCATGAAAAACACGAACGAGAAGTTCTAGGGATACTTCGGCTCAATCCGAATTACGAAAGACTCAGGGTTCCAAGAGCAGAACAGGATCTCGGTCTTTATGAAGAGGACTGGTTCTTAATGAATAATCGCTGCTTCCTGTTGTCTCAGAATATGGCCAACTGGCCCCGCGAAGGGAAACTAAAGAAAAGCGTGCGAAGGCGACGTGGTCTGTCTTGGAATTTCTTCAAGGTGGTGGAGTTCGTCCAGTTCGAAAAATTATGGTTGTCTTATCTACACAGTCGCCTGCAGGATCTTTCACTCAAAATGCGTCGTGCCGACAATAAGTCTGGTGAGTTCTTAAAGAATCTTTTCAAGGCAAACTACTTTGATGATAGCCTTGTTACACTCGCATATTACTTACCTTCAATGCACGAAAACATTTATGGCGGACTTGGCAAGCTCTACTCCGTTCTTTCGCAAAAAGCAAAGATAGATAAAGGACGCAACCTCTTTTATGACACCAGACAGAATTTTCTGGAGCAACTCGATTCGTGGAAGCCGGGAGTTAAGAAATTGTTGGACGTCCTCCCTCTATCCAACTAAAAAGCTGGTCCCAGTGACAATTAAGAATAAACATATTCAGTGATGGGACCAAAGAGTATCGCTAGGGCCCTGCCCAGAAAACCCGAAGCTTCGGACACCGGTTGAGATTGAGCAAAAGATTCTTAATTTGCGCCGCAGATATCACCTGGGCCAACGGAGAAAAAAGCCAGCTGAGACGCTGGCTTTTTGACTAGGAAATTGTCTGAACCAAAGTCTCTTTGAGTTTCTCCTTTGCTATACCCCCTCCTTAACCTTCAACAGTTCCAAAAGGAGTTTTTCATCCATTGTTTCAGGCTGTTTCCCTTCCTAAAGATCAATAACCTTCGTGAAGAACCTCTTTCTATGATTTTTCAAGAATGAAATCAGCCGCCTTTTGGGCTTGTGCTCCAGCGAGAACTACGAGCTTCTTGTCATTTCTCAATCTTTTGACCCAGCCCTGTATGTAGGCTGCAGAGTTGTCGATGGTCCGGTTGACTATTTTGCAGTGCCCACACAGGAAGGTTGCCCCCATTTCCGCTATCAATTCCTCCCTTGAGTAATCAGTGGAGCCAAAGGGAGCCAGGTCCTCGTTATCAAACCGGTGGAGGCGGGACCTGTGGCCGGTGCTGTGAGTCATTTCATGAAAGAGGGTGGAATAGTATTCTTCATCGCTCCTGAATAGCTCGGTTGGCGGCATCTGGATGGTGTCGGTTGAGGGTTGGTAAAAAGCCTGTCGTGACTTGCGCTCGATTTTTGGAGGGCCGGGCATTTCCTGAACAACTTTTTCGGCTCGTTGGATAGGGTGAAAATCTAATTTGCCCTTGAGGGAAGGGACTTTCTCGGCTGGAATGTCATCGCACTGTTCAAGATTGAAAACGTTGTAATAGCGAAGCACAGGGTAATGTTTGATCCTGGGCTCACCATCTTCATTTAAATCTCCGGTATTCTTCTCCATCCATTTCCAGAATACGACCGGAGTGGATTTTTCTCCGCGTGTCACATGTCCCCCAAACAGGTCAGCCTGTTTGAATGTGAGCCAGTACGGGTTGGCATATCCCATGGAACCCAGAACAAACACGTTGATACCCCGGTACTCTCTCTTGGTGACCAGGTTTTTGGACATCTCCGTGGACCAGGGTTGGTGCCAGGGAACGGTTCCTTGTTCGAGCTTTTCAAGGATTTTGTCGGTAATAACCTTGTAA
>JALLON010000251.1 GCA_027717925.1 Acidobacteria bacterium AH-259-G07
GCCCAGCCCATGCGCTTTTTTGTGTCTCCTCCAGAGCAAGTAACGCTCGCGCTGCGGGATTTTCCCGTGATTTCACCGGACGGCAAACACCTGGTTTTTGCGACCCGGAGTGCCGATAGCCCCAATCTCCTTTGGGTTCGTTCACTTGACTCTCTCACTGCTCGGTCGCTTCCGGGCACGGAGAGCGCCTTTCATCCCTTCTGGTCTCCCGACAGTCGATTTATTGGATTCTTCTCCAGGGCAAAGCTCAAGAGAGTCTCGCTCTCTGGCGGGCCTCCTCAAACGCTGTGTGACGCTCCGGATGGGACGGGCGGCAGCTGGAACCGGGACGGGACAATTGTCTTTAATCCTCATTTCGGAGGTCCCCTCCAGTATGTCTCTGCAGCGGGCGGGGAAGCCAAGCCGCTCACGGAACTGGACGAGTCACGCGGGGAAACGGCCCATCGCTGGCCGGGCTTCCTCCCGGATGGTCGTCACTTTTTCTATCTCGCTCTCAGCTCACAACCCGAGAACCGGGGAATTTACCTGGCCTCGCTTGATTCCAAGGAAAAAAAGCGTCTTTTGTCTGCGAACTTGAATGCGGCCTACGCGGAACCCGGTTATCTCCTCTTCATGCGGGAGAGCACGCTGATGGCCCAACCCTTTGACAAAAAAGGACTGGAATTGACGGGCGAGCCCTTTCCTCTGGCCGAAAATGTGGATCGGAATGAGCACTCCTTTTCCACCGCCGCATTCTTTTCGGTCTCTGAAAATGGAGTACTCACCTACCGAAGCGGAACCGGCTTGAGCAGGACTCAACTGGTCTGGTTTGACCGGGAGGGCAAACGGCTGGGGCCCGTTGGCGAACCGGCAGATTACTCCAACCACGAGCTCTCACCCGATGGAAAGCGAGTGGCCGTGGGGCTTCTGGACCCGGAGACCCAAACACGCGACATCTGGCTGTTTGACCTGGCGCGCGGCACCTCCTCGCGCTTGACCTTTGATGCCGCCGATGACCTGAATCCGGTCTGGTCCCCCGACGGCACCCGAGTTGCCTTTACTTCAGACCGGAAGGGTCAAAGAGACATTTACCAGAAGATGGCCAGCGGGACCGGTCAGGACGAACTGCTGCTGGAGTCTGGTGAACAGAAAAGTGTCACGGACTGGTCAGCGGACGGTCGCTTCCTGCTTTACAATGCCCCTAATCCCCAGACCAGCGGTGATGTGTGGATGCTGCCGCTCTCCGAAGAGGGCAAGCCGACGCCATTTCTGCAACAGTCCTTTAACGAGCGCGAAGCGCAGTTTTCCCCCGATGGCCGATGGGTGACCTATACCTCAAACGAGTCAGGCACACGGCAAGTCTTCGTCCAGCCCTTCCCGGCCACGGGCGGCAAGTGGCAGATCTCGACCCAAGGAGGTGTACAGCCTCGATGGCGTCGTGACGGAAAAGAGCTCTTCTACATTGCGGGCAGCAACCTGATGGCGGTGGAAGTCAATACGAGAGGTTCATCCTTGGAGGCAGGAATTCCCAAAGTTCTGTTTGAAGCACCCTTCGCCTACCTGGGCCGCAGGAATGCGTACGTGGTCAGCGCCGACGGCCGGCGTTTTCTCATCATTACCCCTGTCGAGCAAGCAGCCTCTTCGCCCATCACCGTCGTGCTGAACTGGACCACACAGTTAGCCAAGTGATTGCTTTCTGCTTATTGAGATCACCTTCGCAACCGACTGCACCTCAACCGCACATTCCTGGATTTCAGCTTTGAAGAGATCGGCAAAACCAACTCTGTACCGGCTCGAAGGCCCGCCTGGGATCGAATAGCCGCCGGAATGACTACTCCCGGCAGCACTACTCCGCGCTTCGCTATTTTTTCCCGGCAAATTAATGCTCATCAGAGGTAAAGGACACACAGTCCGACAGGATACTCGTCTACCGTAAAGACTCTTGCCCTTCTTTACTCCTGAGTACCACCAAAAAAGTCTGAAAAAGGGCAATAATGGGGCCAATTTTTGCTTTTACGGAAACAGCTGTTTGATTAGTTCATCCCGACTGATCTCAAAGTGCTTCGCGATATCTGAGAGAATTCCAGAAAGGGTCCCAACGCGAAGGGAGACGTGTTTTGGAATTGTGATCTGATGCTCTCCATGCTCCTTGGTGGTCAGACGGATGTGGCTTCCAGTCTGTCGAGTGACCTGGTATCCAAATGTCTTTAACGCTTGGACAAGGTCATCGCCAGAGACATCGCGGGGAAGTCTCATACTGCGATCACTTCTTCGTGGACAAAATGAAGGCGGATAACTTTGGGTCTCCGGTCTTCGTCAAAATGACAACGGACCGCATCACGGGTCTTTTCGTGGAGGTCGGGAAGGTTATCGGCTTCAGTAAAGATCGACACACCCAGGGCGCGTGCGGTAAAGCCTCCTTCTGGGGCTCCCTCAACAACAAAGATCACTTCTTTCATTGGTGACTCCTCTTATCTCCTAGATGATACGGCAACGATGAGGTTGGTGGCCACCAAATCCTGGAAATTAGCGAGACTATGCTACTGGTCAAGGTGGCGCGAACGAGGTGGAAGCTATCTGTGGATGTATCACCAACTGTGCCACCTCGCTGGAGGCGGGCCTGACTCGTGGGGGGGCCGCGACGACCTGGTCTCGTTGGCTGTTGGGCGACGACCCTCAGGCGATTGCTGAGGGCCTACTGGCAGCCCTCCGCGCAGGAATGTACCCCCGCCGGCCCGGCTGCCGGAAGCGCACGACACTTGGGCAGCCTGTTGCTCCGCGAAGATCGGGACTTCCACACCATTCAGACGGTGGAGGGAGCCTCCCGTCAGTTTGCGCTTCTGCAGGCAACGGGGCCGATTTTTTGTGGTGTCCTATGCTTGATTTTCTCTTTCGTAATTCTTCAGCTGATCGATTAAACTGAAAATGAATTCCCGGTCCTTTTTATCCAGCTCGAAGACGTTCATGGACAGTTCGAGCTTCAGACTTCCCCCGCTTTTCAGATTGACTTTCTTTGACCCGCGTTCCACATCCAAATCGTCCAATCGGGGAGCGGCTGCTCCTGGCGTTTCACGACCAGTACGCTCCCTTTTCCTGGATGTCGATTTCCTTCTTCTGTGAGGCTTGATGTAAGACGATACGGGGATTCCACTGTCTCTGGCTGCCGCCAGAAAAAAGGCTATACACCTGCGTACGGTTTCCCCCGAAGCCCCGGTTTTCTGAAAAAGTTCCTCTGCCTGATGTGAAGTCGCTGTTCTCAAGCCGAAAGTACTGTCAAAGACAAAGTCGTAGGAGCTTTCAACAATCTCTCGGAGCACTGCCTTTCTTTCGGAGTCCTCACTCTCCAGCAGCTTCCTCAGCTTTTGGGTGGGCCGGCTGAAGTCCTTCACCAGATCAAGGTAACTCAGTGTCAATAACAGCTGGGACTGCACGGTGCCTGATTTGTGGGACATCACACTTCGGTCAATCCTGGAGGGAATACCCCGAGCCTTCAACTCAGCCAGAAAATTGCTGAATGTCCGGTAAGCCACATAGGGTGGTATCCGCTCAGACTTTCTTTTACCCATCAGTCCATCGATTCACTCAATCGCTTCTATCCAATTCAGGACAGCCGAATTCCCTTTTAAACCAATCCTATCAGTCAAAATATCACTTTTCAATCTTTTTATATCAGTGTCCGACTTTTTTTGATCTTAGGAAAAATGTCCGACACGATAGTGAAGAAATTAATGGAGGATTTTTCCAATGAGACAGACTGTAAAACGCAGGGGGAGTTGGTTGAAAAAGAACAGCCACTTCCCGGCAGGAGAGACTCAAATCCGGGTTCGAACTCACTTGGATGGACTCAGCGATCGAAAACGCGGCCGTCGGGAGGCGGGACGGCTGTCGGCCCAATCCACTGCAGCCTCAGTGGATGATGAGAGTTGGAAACTGGACGAACATTGGGCCGCCGTCACCGCTTACGTTGCTGAGATGTACTTTCCAAACGAGGGTTAGACTCGCATTTCTGACACCGGCTCGTCACGAAGCGGCGGAAG
>JALLON010000252.1 GCA_027717925.1 Acidobacteria bacterium AH-259-G07
ACGCGAAACGGAGACTGCGGATTGCCAGAGTCACGGTTGATTCGCAGCCGACGGGTGATATTTTCCACGTCGATGATGGCATCGTCCACGACCTCACCCAGGGCAATTGCGAGGCCGGCCAAAACCATGGTGTTGATTGTCTCGCCTCGCAGATAGATCATAACCGCCGCGGCAAGCAGGGAAAGCGGAATAGCAGTCAGGCTGATCAGCGCCGTCCGCCATTCAAACAAAAAAGCGACCAAGACGGCAGCAACGAGCACACAGCCCCACAGAAGCGCCCACTGCAGATTGTCGAGTGACATTTCTATAAACGTGGCAGGCCGAAAGATCGTCGAGTCGACTTCCACATCCGTCAGGGCAGGCTTCAACGTTTCCAAAACCGTCTCGACGTCACGCGTAACGTCCAGGGTATTACCGGTGGGTTGTTTCTCGACGATCAGGAGGATGCCCAGCCCGTCGTTGATAACTGCGTCCCCAATTGGCGGAGGATACCCTTCGACCACGTCGGCGACTTTGCCTAGCTCGAGCGGAGCACCGTTTCGATATGTCACCGGAATCCGCTTCAGATCGTTTGCTTCGTACACCGTGGGAAGATGCCGAACCGCCAGGCGCTGGTTGGGCGTATCAATGAACCCTCCGGCCTCGGTAAGCACAGCGTCGCGTGTAGTCTGAATGAGCTGATCGATGGTCAAGTTGTAATCGCGCAAGCGCCTGGGGTCCACGAGGACTTGGATTTGGCGATCACGCTGACCCCAGATAGCGACATTGGCGACCCCTGGAACCGCCATCAGCCTCGGCCGTATCGTCCAGCGTGCCAACGTGGACAGCTCGACTTGCGACAGCTTCTCGGAGGACAGTCCAACCTTGAGCACGCGACTTGTGGCGGATAGAGGTTGCAGAATCACCGGTTGGTCGGCGACAGAGGGCAGCTGATCCGCCAAAGTTGTAATCCGCTCCTGGACCAACTGCCGCGCCTGCAGGAGATCGGTTCCAGGAGCAAAGAAGAGGATGACAGAAGACAGGCCCAAAACGCTCTTCGAGCGGATCGTGTCGACTCCCAGAACGCCGTTCAAGGCGTTTTCGATCGGCACGGTGATAAGACTTTCAACCTCAAGAGTGGACAGTCCCGGACCTTCAGTCTGAATTTCCACCCGGGGTGGAGCAAATTCGGGGAAGACATCCAGGGGAGCCTGTCGAACGGTTCGGATGCCGATGATCATGAAAAGGATTGCGCCGGCAACCACAGCGACACGCAGCCGCATCGCGCTGCGGACCAACCATTTCATAAACTACTTTCCGCCCCCGAATTCTGTGCCGAACAGCTCAGCTGCCCCAGCCGACACAACAGGCGTTCCCGGAGGCGGGCCGGAGGCTAAACAGGCAAAGCTCCCGGTGACCCGCTCAACAGATACCCGCTTTCGCGAATAGACCAAGGGTTCGATCTGCTCGTAGACCCATGTGCCGCCGTGAATGTCGTAGAGTATGGAGGACCAGGGAACCTGCAGGCACTCCTCTTCGCCGAGCATCGAAATGGCCACACTCACGCGTTCACCTGGCTTAAGACCATGATCCGAATTCGGTAATTGATAAAAAAGATCGCTTGTCGAAGCGAAGGGATCGGCGGAAGGGGGCGCGGCCACGGGCCTTGCTCGACGGCCAGGTTCTCCGGTCGCGGCGTTGATGGGCTTGACAAGCGCCGCAGCTTTTCTGTCCAAAAGAGCCAGATCGCCGGAAAAAACAGGGACACGGATCCAGATCGGATCGAGCCGGGCCACCTCAAACAACGGAGTACCGGCTGAGACCATTTGGCCTGGAGCCACGTGAAGCTGGCGCAAGAGACCATCCTGGGGTGCGACGAGCCTCGTTTCAACTTTCGACTCAATAGGAGCGGTTTCAATCTGCTCAAGTCGGGCCTTGGCCGCTTCAACAGTGGTCAATGCCAAGTGTTCTGCCTCTTCTGCATCTTGGAGGGCGCGCTCGCTTCCGACGCGGTCTTCAAGCATCTGGCTGGCACGAGCAGTCCTAACTTTGGCGGCCTCGAGCCGTGCCGTGGCCACATCTAATTCAGCTTGCGCATTGACCTTGAGGTCGCGCGGCACCGAAAGCAGCGGTTTGATCGTAAACAGATCCCTCCCCTCCCGGACGCGGCTCCCGATCAGGGGCAGCGGACTGTCGGTTAAGAGCGTGCCCGCGATGGGTGCCGCAACCTCAAGGACTTGACCGGGTGGGATGATCACCTCGCCGGCAACAGTGTGCAGAGAGGCTGCGGGTTTTGACTCGACGGCCTGTGTCTGTATGCCGAGTCGCTCACGCGCTTTCTCGGTCAGCCTAATCAGCATCAAATCTGCTTCGCCGGTTTCCTGACGCTCGACCTTGGCTGGAGACGTGGCTTCGCGGTCAGCCTGAACATCCGCGCTGGTGCAGCCCCCCAGCATCATGAAGATCGAACTTGCTAGGCCAATGGCCAGCAGACATCTCATAGCTTTCCTCCTACGGCCCGCTCCAAATCTGCCTCGGCCTGCTGAACCCCTACGGCGGCGTTGACCTCTCGGAGCTGCAAATCGAGGATGGGTCGCTTGGCGATTTGAAGTTCCAGATATGAGATGTCTCCTGCAGAATAGACTTTTTCGGAGAGTCGGGCTGTCTCTTCAGCGGCCGGCAGCAAAACACGGCGAAGCCGTTGGAGTATTTCCTTTGCCTGTTTTAGCCTAGTCAGCGCTCGGTTCACTTCAGACTCGATTTCGAGTCTGAGTGCCGCATAGTGAAGTCCCGCTTGTTTCAGTTCCGCCTCGGCTCGCGAGATCTTTCCCTGGTTGCGGTTGAAGACGGGGATCTCCGCGGTGACCCCCGGACCCGTCTTGATACCCAGTTCCCCGACGCCTTTCGAGCTGAGCAGCGGAGCAACAAAAGCGAAGGTCCGGGAGCGCTCCCAACCAAGACGCTGCCCGGCAGCTTCGACTGACAATTCGGCCGCCCGCAGGTCGGGACGAGAAGAAGTAGCCATTTGAAGCAACTCACCCGTCGACTGAGTCGGTCCTTGCAATAACATTGGGTCCGACGTCGGCGATATAGGCGATATAAATGTCGATACCGGAAGTCCTGTGAGG
Source organism: Acidobacteria bacterium AH-259-G07 (assembly GCA_027717925.1). Classification (GTDB taxonomy): domain Bacteria; phylum Acidobacteriota; class UBA6911; order RPQK01; family JADFOI01; genus JALLOL01. The sequence continues at coordinate 3,108 of JALLON010000252.1, forward strand.
AGCCGCAGCCTTTCCCAGGCTGATGGGACCTCCAGCTCTCGCTGCTCAGCTTGGTCACGCGCTGAAAGCGCCTCAAGCCGGACCAGGTGAACTTGCAATTCGCTGATATCTCCTGCCCGCAGCCTCCGTTCCGTTAGCTCGGTGACCTCTTCCGCGAGTGTGGCAATGCGATCGGTCAGCCGCGCCTCCTCCCGGGATAGAAAGTAGGTCCAGTACGCCTGCCTGACGTCGTGCACGACGTCCAGCCCGTTCTGAACGAGTCGTTGCGCCACGCTCTGCATCGACAGCCGAGCTGCAGCTCGTCGTTTCGGCCTGTGCCACAGGAGTTCGATCGGAGCGGTGAGTAAAAGTTCGAAAGGCTTACTTCCGTTTCCGAACAGGACTTGGAGGTTTGGGTTCACCCAGAGGCCGGCCTCGATCAGGTCTGCTTCCGCAAGGTCCAGTTCCACCAGAGTCGCGCGCAGAGCTACATTGTTCCACAGGGCAACACCGACCGCTTCGTCCTCGCTGAACCCATCCTCGAGCGAAACTCCTGGCGGCAACTGTAGAGAGGCAGACGGTGTGGCAGAGCTCAGGCCGAATCCCGTTCGCTCCTCGATCCCTCGGGATATGACACTTTGGTCCTGAGCTGTGAGTGCCGTAGCTGCAAAAAAGAAGGTGGACCCAGCTACCAGCAAATGCTTGAACACCATGGAACAGACTCTAAGCAAGTCATTATATACGACCCGTGCCCAAGCTGGGATGCCTGAACAGCAATGGAGGTATACCCACAGCTGGAAGGAAAAGGAACGACCCATTTGATTTGACAAACCGGGACGAATGGGTGACCGAGGAAGTCCTTGAGGAGGTGGAGCACCGTCAGTTGGTGTGGGAGTTGAATCCGTGAGAATCACCCATTTTTTGTAGG